>JAKJBL010000068.1 GCA_022707005.1 Bacillota bacterium
TAGCCGGAATAGGTATGCACAACATACCATTTGGCTTCTTCGCTCATACTGTTCCGGCCTCCTTCTGTGATGATATCGCTCATTTAGCTCTTAGGCGCCTATTCTTGCAAGGAGCGAAATCCCCTGAGAGAATACAAGGTCGAGCACCCCTATAAGTATTGCCATAGCTATTAGGAACATAAACACTGCGCCTGTATGCGAGACAAGTTCGCTTTTAGTAGGCCAGGTCAGCTTTTTTAGTTCTGCCACAACTTCTTTGAAGTATTGGAACAGCCTGAAGCTGCGCTTTTTTGCCTTTGCGGGCTTATTCTCTATAGCCTTGCCCGGCTTCTTTTTGGTATCTGCCACGGAAAAATCCCCCATTGCCTAATTTTTAAGGTTAGCTACTTGGTTTCCCGGTGTATCGTGTGCTTACGGCAAAAGCGGCAGTATTTGCTAAACTCAAGCCTGTCCGGGTCGTTTTTTTTGTTTTTGAAGGTGTCATAGTTTCTTTGCTTGCACTCTGTGCATGCTAAAGTGATTTTTACGCGCATTTATATTCCTCCCTGCAGCAGCAGCGCTTAATGCGCAGCCCTGCCTGCAATTTTGGTCATCAAAACAAAGCCCCCTGCGGGGGAACATGTATCAATTTATCACACCTAAAAGCATGTGTCAATGCTTAATTGCCTTTGACTAAGCTGCCTTTTTGCAGTGTTTGCGCCTGCTTTTCAAGCACTTTAATTTTGTATGCGGCTTTGTTATACTTGGCATAGGACTTTGGGGTTTCTTCATTGTATATAATCGGAGGTATTTAAATGGGAAGAATGCGGCTTCTAAGTGAAGCAGGCGGGTCTACAGCAGAAGGCTTCTGTCTAGTAAAAAACGTTCAGGTAAGAACAAATATAAAAGGCAGCATATATCTCGACTTCGTGCTTGCGGATTGCGGCGGCGAAGTGGCCGCCAAACTTTGGGATTATGACCCTGCGCTCCACGGCAAGGAATATGAACCTGAGCAGGTTATTAAAGTTCGCGGGAGCATAACGCTTTGGAAGGAGTCCGAACAGTTGAAGATAGAGCGTATCCGGCTTGCGACTGAGGAAGACGCAGTTGATATGTCGCTGCTTGTGCCATGCGCGCCTTATTCTTCAGAGGAAATGTACGCTGAATTATTTGAAACGACAGAAGCCTTTAAAGATGACGACCTTAGAAGGCTTACGCAATACATTTTAAAAACAAACAAAGCGCTTTTGCTGCGCGCGCCTGCTGCTGTAAAGATGCACCACGCAACGCGCGGGGGGCTGCTCCACCATACTCTTAGCGTTCTTAAGGCTGCAAAGGCGATTTGCCCGCTTTATGAGGGGCTTGATGAGGAGCTTGTATTTGCCGGCGCAATTTTGCACGATATAGCCAAGCTCTCCGAAATGGATATAAGCGAGCTCGGCCTTGCTGCCGGCTATACAGCTAAAGGGCGGCTAATTGGTCATATAGGGCTTGGCATAAATATGATTGGCTCAGTCTCAGAACTGCTTGATATTAGCGACGCGCTTTGCATGCTGATGCAGCACATGGTGCTCTCTCACCACAGCGTCGCAGAATACGGCAGCCCTAAGCCGCCGATGTTCCCTGAAGCTGAGCTTGTCGCGCAGCTTGATATGCTCGACTCGCGCCTTTATGAAATGTTCGATGCGCTTGAGGCTGTGCCTAAGGGCGGATTTTCGGAACGCGTCTATGCGCTTGAGGACAGGCATATTTTCAACCACGGCCGCGCTAAAGCTAATTTAGAAGAGCAGTAGATTATTAGGCGTTTATTTAATTAGACCGCAATATACTTAAAAGAGCTTTATAGGGAGGTCTGCTATGGAACAGCCATTGATGTCAGTGATTTTAGCGGCAGGGGAGGGCAGGCGCATGCATTCGAGCCTGCCAAAGGCACTCATGCCCCTGTGCGGGCTGACGCTTCTTGACTGGGCGCTTTTAGCGCTTAAGCAGGCAGGTTCGGATATGCCTGCTTTAGCTGTTGTCGGCCATGGGCAGGCGCAGCTTAAAGCGCATTATGGCGAGAGCCTCAAGTTTTGCGAGCAGACTGTGCTTGGCACAGGGGGTGCGCTTTTAGCAAGCCTCAGCCTTTTAAATGAAACGGGGCGCATATTTGTGCTTGCCTCGGATATGCCGCTAATAAAGCCTTCAACGCTTTTAGCGCTTGCAAAACCCGATTGCGACGCTGCGTTTGCAGTAACTTCGCTGCTGCCTGGCGATAACAGAAGCCGTGTTGTCAAAAATGAGGAAGGAGCGCTAACAGCGCTTGCAGATGCAGATACAGTTTTTGTTTCGTACAGCCCGAAAGAAGTCAAAGCCGCAGCCTATTGCTTTTATGCGCCTGTGCTTATGGATGCGCTTAAGGAGCTTAGCGCAAGACCCGGGCTAAGCGAGCTTAGTATGAGCGCGCTTATGAACTTCCTGCTTTCATCAGGGGCAAAGCTAAAAACAGTTGCAGTTGAGCCTGACGAGGCGCTTGACGTTAACGACAGGGCGGAGCTTGCAAAGGCGGGCGCGCTCTTAAGAGCCCGCATAAACACAAAGCATATGCTAAACGGGGTTACTCTGCTTGACCCTATGGCAGCTTATATAGATGAAACAGTTAAGCTTGGCAGAGACTGCACGATTTACCCAGGCGTAGTGCTTGAGGGCAATACGGTTGTAGGCGAAGGCACAACGCTCTACCCAGGGTGCAGGCTTGTAAACAGCAATATCGGCAAGTTCTGCAAAGCGCAGGCAGTCGTTGCTCTTGATGCAGTAGTAGGCGACAATGTTACGCTCGGGCCTTTTGTAAACTTAAGACCAGGCACGCGGATAAAAGACTTTTGCAAAGTCGGCAATTACATAGAAGTAAAAAATTCCGTAGTAGGCGAGGGCAGCAAGCTTCCGCATCTTTCGTATATAGGCGACGGAGATGTAGGCAAGCGCGTTAATATTGGCTGCGGGAGCGTTTTTGTAAACTATGACGGCTATAAAAAGCACCGCACAACAATAGGGGACGATGTTTTCATAGGCTGCAACAGCAGCCTGGTTGCGCCCGTATCTGTCGGCAGCCGCTCATATACAGCCGCAGGCTCAGTAATTACTGAAGATGTGCCTGAGGATACTTTAGCAATTGCGCGAGCAAAGCAGGTCAACAAGGTGGGCTATGTTGCAAAGCTCAGGTCTAAGCGCAGCGGGGATAAGGCTTAAACAGGCTATGGGGCTGGAGTTGCTTCTGCAGGCTCAGCCAGCGCTTCTTCCGCGCTTATATATTCAACATCCTTGGCTTTTACATAGCGCTGGAGCCTGCCCTCATAAACAATATGAAGATAGTCGCCTATTGAGCGGAGCACCTTTACTATATCGCCCTTTTTAAGAGTAAGCTCCGAGCGGTCGCTTCCGTCCGGGTTTTTGTAAAGCTGGGTTTGCTTTACGTTGACCTTTGCCCAGCGCATGTTATGCCTGCGCGGCGGCTCTCCAAGGGTAATAAGCTGTTCTGCCACATAGGCGGTCGTGCCGCCGAGGTTGATTTTATACCACCCATCCTGGAGCGCCATTAAATCGAGCACTGTGTTTTCGCCCATTATATCGATAATTGCTGCTGTTTTTGATGGCCCTTCTCTAAGGTTGACGCCTTCGCCGTTGCAAAAGCCCTTCAAGGGGAAGGTAACAGGCGTTGGCTCAGGTTCAGGCTCAGGCGTTAGAGGGGGTGCAGCAACAGGAAGGTCGGGCTCTCCTGCAGGTTCAAGTGCCTCAGGTTCATCTAGCGGCAGCTCGTCCGGAGTTTTTGCGCAGCCTGTTATCATGCCAAGAACAAGTGCTAAAATCAATAAATATGCAGTCAGCTTCATACGCAAATCACTCCTCTAAAACAGTAGTTCTGTTGTTAATAATATCCCATAGCATTGGCAAAGTATACTCCTTTAGGGCTTCCTTTTTAGTATAAAATTTCTGCTCCTTTGCTTCTACTTCAGCTTGTGCTCTTGCTGCACCATGTTGTATAGTAATTGCGCACACACTCAAGGTCAGCAGGTTTGGGGGGCACTATGGCGGATTACAGTGTTTTTGACATTATCGGCCCGAGAATGACGGGTCCATCAAGCTCGCATACTGCGGGCGCATGCAGGATAGCAAATACAGCAAGGCGAATAGCCGGCGAAGACATTATAGCTGCAGAGTTTACGCTTTATGGCTCGTTTGCGAAAACCGGCTTCGGCCACGGTACTGATAAAGCGCTCGTTGCAGGCATTCTCGGGTTTAGCCCGGATGACCCCTCAATAGCAGACGCCTATGAAGCTGCACAGAAGGCCGGGTTAAAGGTCGAACTGTGCTTAAGCGAAGCGCCTGTTGAACACCCCAATACAGCGAGGATAAGCGTCACAAGTTCAAAAGGCGAGGTTACAGAAATCCTCGGTCAGTCAGTCGGCGGCGGGAATATCCGCATTGTTGAAATAAACGGTCTTGACCTTGAAATTACAGGCGAATACCCAACTCTAATTTTGCAATACCGCGATATGCCCGGGATAGTCGCAGTTGTAACACATGTGCTTGCCCAAAACAAAATCAATATTGCCTTTATGCGCGTCTTCAGGCATGGCAAAGGTCTTGACGCATATATGAGCATTGAAACCGACCAGCCTGTAAGCATAGCTATCCGCGAGCTTATAGTGGGGCTTTCGGATGGCATAATAAAGGTGTTCGCAATTTGACCAAAAGGAGACCACAGCATGTATGAGTTCCATGACGGCGCCGCGCTTTTAGAGCTTTGCACAAGCGAGGGCATTCCTATTTCAAAGGCAATGCTCCTCCGCGAGGAGGCGCTCTCTGAAACATCAAGTGAAGCGCTGCTTAGAGAAATGCGCGAAAACCTCACAACAATGAAGCAGGCTGTTGAGCGCGGCTTAAGCGACAGCGTGCGCTCTTTAAGCGGGCTTTCCGGGGGCGATGCAAACCGCCTTTATGAATATTCAAAAGCAGCGCCGCTTTTAGGCAGCGAGGCATGCGCTGCAGCTGCAGCAAGCATGGCTGTTGTTGAAGTCAACGCTGCAATGGGATGTATAGTCGCCTCGCCGACTGCAGGCGCGTGCGGAATTCTTCCGGGAGTGCTTTTGACGCTTGCGCCAAAACGGGGCTGGTCGGATGAGGCGCTTGTGCAGGCGCTCTTTTGCGCTGGCGCAATAGGGCTTTTAATTGCGCGCCACGCGTCAATTTCAGGCGCTGACGCAGGCTGCCAGGCAGAAACCGGGTCAGCCGCTTCAATGGCTGCAGCAGCTGTTGCTGAGCTTAGTTCAGGCACGCCCCAAATGTGCCTTCATGCAGCTGCAATCGCGCTTAAGAATGTGCTTGGGCTTGTTTGCGACCCTGTATGCGGGCTTGTCGAGAGCCCCTGTATAAAGCGCAACGCCTTAGGCGCAGTTAATGCTTTGCTTGCTGCTGACCTTGCGCTCTCAGGCGTAAAGTCGCTCATACCTTTTGATGAGGTAGTAGAGGCAATGCGCTCTGTAGGGGTCTTAATGCGGCCTGAGCTCCGCGAAACCGCGCTTGGCGGGCTTGCCGCTACACCAACTGCAAAAAGGCTGACAAATACGCTCTTTGCAAAGCGCGAAAATCCGTATATCAAAGGCTGAGTTTAGTTTAGCCTGCGCGCTGTTCAAGCCTTACAACAACAGCGCTCATATCATCCTTTGCGCCGCGTTCAACTGCTGCATTTAAAAGCGCTGCAGCAGCATCTGCGCATGTGTTTGCTCCGCCTACGCATTCAATAATGAGCTGTTCTGTTTCTTCTTTTAACGCTTCAAGTGTTCCGTCCGTCAAGAGCACTATGCTGTCGTTTCGCTTTAAGCTGGCGCAATGAATTGCTGGCACAGCCTCTGAAAGTATTCCCGCAGGCAGCGCTTCAGCATAAATCGTATGCACCCTGCCTTCGCGAAGCACAAAGCTTGGCGGCGCGCCGAACTTTATAAATTCAGCGCTGCCGGTTTCAAGGTCTACGCACAGCGCATCAAGCGTTGCATAGACTTCGTTTTCCCGTTTGAGCATAAGCAAACGGTTAACGCATTCAAGCGCCTCATCTCTGCTAAAGCCCGCTTCATAAAGCCTGCACATAAGCTCAACTGCAGCTGCGCTCTGTTTGGCAGCAAGAGCGCCTGAGCCCATGCCATCGCTTAAAACATAAAGCGCTCTGCCGCACGCAAGGTTGCAGCTTGCAGTGCTGTCCCCGCTTATTGTACTTGCGGGCTTTGGCAGTGTCGCAGACCCGGTAGAAGCGTACAGCAGGCCTGCTTCTTCAAAATCATATACATCTAAAGCAGCTTCAGTCTGGCTGAACAAAAGGCGCATTTGCTTATTAAGAGCTGCTGAAACTGCGTTTTCAAGCTGCCCTTCATCATACGCAGGCTTTTTTCGTCTGTGGAGCTTAACTTCTGCGCGCAGGCAGCTTCTGTGGCTGTAAACCAGAGCGCTCTTTGCAGGGAAGCCCTCTTTTTCAAGCTGCCTTACAAGGGTTGCGCCTGCACTCTCTTTTGGCCATGGCGCATCGGACAAATCCTTTGCAAGGGTATGCATAACTTTTGAAACGCCCGCAAGCTGCCTGTGCGCAAACGCCTGCTGCGCCTGGCTGTTGAAGCCGTCCATACAGCTCTGCCTGTAAGCATCCTGTGCTGCAAGCGCAGCCTGAGCAAGCGCAGATGTGCGTCTGCAGTCGCTTTTTATCGGCGGGCATGGTCTTGGTCTTAGCCCTGAAGAATATGCCTTAATCATTTCAAAAAGCGCTTCTACTGCAGCGTCCGGTTCTTTCCAGCAGGCGCCCCTGAAGCTGCAGTCTGCGCAGATATTCATAGCTGCGCTGTGCATTCTTTCGCGCTCGCACTGTTCGTCATACCCCCACTTTGGGTTGTTCGGAAAGAGCGCTGCAACTTGCTCAAGCGTTTTTGCTGTGCTTGAAATACTCTGTGCTGTATGCGCTTTTATGCTTGTATATGCAGTTGCAGCAGTCCGCTCCTCACGCGCTTTAGGGTCTACTGCGGCACGAAGCACAAGCAGACTGCGCTTTGGCATAAGCGCAGCGGCAAGCCCTGCAGGTATTGCGTTTGCCATGCCTACCTGTGTAAAGATGCCTATTGAGTACCCCTGGGAAACAGCACATGCAAGCAGAAACCCCGCGATTGCACCCCAGATTCCAAGACGTCTTAAGACTGCTGCTGCAAGCGTGCAAATCGCGAGGTTCGCTATTAAAAGCGGCTGTGCTTTGCCCCCTAAAACGAGCATCC
>JAKJBL010000069.1 GCA_022707005.1 Bacillota bacterium
CGTTTGCAGCGCTTATTTCTTCTTCGCTCATGCGCACAGTTACTCCGCCAAGCTCATCTATTACTTTTTCGAACATATAAAAATCGAGAAGCACATAGTTACTGATATCCATCTGCAGCACGTCATTAACAGTTTTTAAAAGCAGCGGCATTCCGCCTTTTGCTGCAGCTGAATTTATGCGCCCGCTTTCATAGCCTTCTATGGGCACATACAGGTCGCGCAAAACCGAAACAAGCTTAAGTCGACCATGCCTTTTATCAAGGCTCGCAATAATTATTACATCCGCATTCGCCTCGCCTCGCGAACCCCTTCTGTCAACCCCTACAACGAGCACATTAACAAACTCTTTAGTATTTGCGTTTTGCGCCTTAATTGCTTCAAGCTGCGCTTGACTAAGCCAGCTCTGAGGGTAAAGCTCGCTAAGCGGCAGAGGTTCGGGTTCAGGCATTAAATTGGGGGAAGCAGCAGGCTCTAAAACGGGCTTTGGCGTAGGTTCTGCCTTTGCCGGCGTAGTTTGCGGCTGAACTTCATCCTCGGGGTCATCTTCTTCTATATCTTCTGCAAACACAGTAGTGCCAGGTTTAGAAATGCGCGAAAGCAGGGATGTAAAAAGCAGAACCCCTGCAAGCGCAGCTGCGCCAAGTATAAGCGCGCCGCCTATAAGAGCCTTTTTAAAAAGCCCGCGCTTAGGCGCGCCTGTAGCTTGCGCGTTTAATTCCTCGGGTGTTGACCCGCTGTTTTGGAGGTTGTTCATTTTATGCAGCTTTCTTGTTAAAGTTTATTAAACCGACGCCCAATCTGCCATGCGCCTATGCAATAATAGCAAATTGGGGGTCGGTCTGCAATTGGAATCTGCTGTATAAGCTTGCAGCCTATCTTTTATGGGCGTTTGCCTTCGGGTATGCTTTAGCATTCGTGTCTGCGCTTTTTGGCTTGGCTTTCTTTGGCGCAGCCTTTGCCTTTGGCTTAGCAGAAGGCGCATGTTCGGGCGTAGTTTCTTTTGAAAACGAATGCATTCTCCCGTATAAGCTCAGGTATTGTTCAGCTGAAAGGTCCCAGCCAAAATCCGCCTCCATTGCGCGGCGCATCATGCGCGACCAGAGCTTGCGCTCTGGAAAATAACCAAGCGCGCGCTCAAGCGTGAAAAGAAGTTCATGCGCATTATAGTTTGCAAACGAGAACCCTATGCCTTCGTCCGTATACTTGTTGTAAGGTTCAACCGTATCCTTAAGGCCGCCTGTTTCACGCACAAGGGGGATTGTCCCATAACGGAGCGAAATAAGCTGAGAGAGTCCGCAGGGCTCAAAGCGCGATGGCATTAAGAAAATGTCTGCTCCAGCATATACGCGGTGTGCAAGCGCCTCCTCATGCTCAAAACGCACAGCAACTTTGCCTGGGAAGCGCCACTGCGCCCAAGTAAGCATTTCGTGATAATGCGCCTCGCCCTGCCCAACAACTATAAGCTGCAGCGGCAGCTCAAGCAGCTCGTGGAGCACACCCTCGATTAAATCAAGCCCCTTTTGTTCAGAGAGCCGAGAAACTATTGCAGCTACTGCAATATCCTCGCGCTGGGCAAGGTCAAACTCATTGCGAAGCGCAGCCTTGCAGCGCTCCTTGCCTGAAAAATCCGCAAGACTGTAGCGGGTATCTATGAAAGGGTCTGTCTCAGGGTTCCAGATTTCTTTATCAATTCCGTTTAAAATACCTTTTAGCACCCCGGAACGTTCGCGAAGCAGCCCATCAAGGCGCTCGCCATAGTATGGGGATTGGATTTCGTGCGCATAAGTCGGGCTGACTGTGCTTATATAATCCGAAAACACAAGTCCGCCCTTCATAAAGCTTATGCCCCCGTAGAATTCGAGATATTCAGGCGTAAAGTATCTAAGCCCCAGACCGAAGTATTCATCGAGCTGCTTATAATCGAAAACGCCCTGAAATTTAAGGTTGTGTATTGTAAAAAGCGTTCTTATTTTGCTGTATGAGGGCAGGTGCATATATTGGAGTTTAAGCAGGGTGGGAATCATGCCTGTCTGCCAATCGTTGCAATGGAGCACATCAGGGTAAAAGCCGATATGGGGCAGGCTTTCGAGCACTGCTCTGCAAAAGAAGCCAAAGCGCTCGCCTTCCTCCTGCCCTTCTCCGTAAATTGCATCGCGGCCGAAGTAAAATTCGTTGTCTACAAAATAGTATATTATGCCATTGTGCGTAAGGCTCTCCAGCCCGCAGTACTGCCTGCGCCAGCCCATAGCTACGCTAAAGTCAGTAACATGCTCCATCCTCGCCTTCCATTTTGGAGCTATGTCGCGGTATTTTGGGAGAATTACGCGGCTGTCAACCCCAAGCTTGGCAAGCGCAGCAGGCAGCGCGCCTGCAACATCCGCAAGTCCTCCTGTTTTTATAAATGGCACTGCCTCTGACACAGCAAAAAGCAGCTTCATGCAGTCCTCCTGACCTCCCATATTATACAATGCTCCCCTTTTTCAAAAGCACAGGGAAACTCTTATACCCGCTTAGACTCCTCCCTCGTTTGACGATAACGGATTTATCGAGCACAACATAGGAAAGGTCACAGTTTTTCTGAATCTGCGCTCCCTGCATTGCAATGCAGTTTTTCAGCTTCGCGCCCTGGGCTACATATACGCCGCGAAAAAGCACGCAGTTTTCTATTTCCCCGTCAATAATGCAGCCGTCCGCAACTATTGAGTTGTGCGCAACGCTGCTTGGACCGTAGCGTGCAGGGACTTCGTCTTTGACCTTTGTATAAACAGGGTGCTCCCTTGAAAACAGCTCCTCGCGAACGTCTTTATCAAGCAGAGCCATGTTTGCGGCAAAGTAGGAGTTTGGCGAATTAAGCCGCGCCACATACCCGGTATAATGATACCCGTATATTTTTAATTTAGCCACATTGCGCATAAGTACATCCTGCGAAAACTGATACTGGCCGTGCGCGCTCGCCTCCTCTACAAGATACTCGAGCAGCGTTTTTTCCATAAGTATAACATCGCAGCTTTTATAGGGGCTTCCCGGGCGGTAGGGGTTGTATTCCATATCTGTAATGCGGCCGCGTTCATCAAGCATCAGGCGTAAATCCTCATATTGGTCTTCAGGCTCAAAGTGCTGTTCTTCATTATACATAATTGTTATATCTGCGCCCGTTTGCACATGCTGCTCAAGCATATCGCAAAAAGTAGTATTAAATATAGTATAGCTGCCCGCTAGTATCGCGTAGCGCTGCGCGCTTCTTCGAATATAGCCGGACACGCTTTTTAGCGCCTCGACTGTACCGCGGTAAAGCCCGACATTATCCCTTGTGACAAAAGGCGGCAGCATAAAGAGCCCGTCCCGCTTTCTGTGGAGGTCCCACTCTTTGCCCGAACCAAGATGGTCCATCAAGGAGTGATAGTTTTTTTGCGTTATAACCCCGATGTTGGTTAAGCCGGAGTTGACCATGCAGCTCATCATAAAGTCAATGCAGCGATATCTCCCCCCAAACGGCACAGCGGCAACCGAGCGCGAGTAGGTGAGGTCTTTAAGGCGAAGGCTGTTGTCACCAGTGTAGATTATGCCAAAGGCATTGTTAATCACGCACATCCGCTCCCTTCATATAGAGATACCCAAGCGTTTCTCTGGTTGCGACCATACCTTTAGGCAAAGACGCAAACTCCGGAATTGACATATCGGAGCCTACGAGCGTAATGTCATCAGTCAGAGAGTTGTCCACCTTAACGCCTTCATTAAGGTCATCGCCTACAACTGCGTTTCGCCCTATTATGGCACGCTCGTCTATAATTGCCTTATTGACCTTAGCGCCTTTTTGTATATGCGCGCCTGGCATAATTACACTATCTGAAACCTGCGCGCCCTCTTCAACAACTGCGCCTGCAAAGAGCACGCTGTGGTATACAGAGCCATAGACCTCGCAGCCTTCGGTAACAAGGCTCTGCTCTACCTTTGCGCCGCTTGCAATATAGTGCGGGGGCAAAACGGGGTTGCGGCTGTATATATGCCACGTTGGGTCGTATAAATCCAAAAGCGGAGGGTCTTCGAGCAAATCCATATTTGCGGACCAAAGGCTGCGGATTGTGCCTACATCCTTCCAGTAGCCTGAAAACGGATAAGCATAGAGCTTCTCGCCGTTTATGAGCATAGAAGGAATAATGTTTTTGCCAAAGTCGTTTTCTGAAGCAGGGTCTTCTTCATCTGCCTGCATATATTTTTTAAGCAGCGGCCAGTTAAATATATATACGCCCATACTTGCAAGGCTGCTCTTTGGCTCCTTTGGCTTTTCCTCAAATGAAATAATTCTCTGCTCATCGTTACAGTTCATTATGCCAAAGCGGTGCGCCTCCTCAAGCGGCACCTCAAGCACAGCGATTGTGCATCCCGCGTTGTTTTTTATGTGATGGCGGAGCATTCTCCCATAGTCCATCTTGTAAATATGGTCCCCTGAAAGTATAAGCACATATTTGGGCGAAAACTGGTCAACAAACATTTGGTTTTGGAAAATTGCATTTGAAGTTCCTGAGTACCACTGCCCCCCTTTGCCCTTGACATAGGGCGGCAGGACATAAACGCCGCCATTGTTTCTATCAAGGTCCCAGTGCTGACCGTTTCCGATGTAGGCGTTGAGTTCAAGCGGCTCGTATTGGGTAAGCACGCCTACAGTGTCAATATCAGAATTAACGCAGTTTGAAAGCGGAAAATCGATGATGCGGTACTTCCCCCCAAACGGCACTGCTGGCTTTGCCATATTCGAGGTGAGAATTCCAAGTCTGCTGCCCTGCCCGCCTGCAAGGAGCATTGCGACAATCTGTTTTTTCCTCAACGCGGCAGCCCCCTTCCTTAATAATATAGCGGTGTCTGATTATAAAAACTAACTCACTGGTTACTAAAGCGCTTTAACATTGCTAAGCGCAAGAAATACTGCGCCAAGCGGCGGCAGCCTAAGCGTAAGGTTTTCTGAAAATTCAAGCGGCTTAGCATTATGCCATTGCCCTGTTCCGCCAAAGCGCGCCTCATCTGTTGAAAACACTTCTTTTGCTGTTGCGCCAAAAGGCAGGCTGAGGGCATATTCATCCTTAGGTTCGGGCGTAAAGTTTAACACGCAAAGAAGCATTGCGTCTGTATCATCCTTGCGGATAAACGAAAGCACAGATAAAAGGTTGTCATCAGGGTTGACCCACAAAAAGCCGTGCCAGCCGCCATCTCTTTCGTAAAGCTGCGGAGTTGCCTTATAAAACAAATTGAGCTGTTTTGAAAACTCGTGCATTTTTTGGTGCATTGGATATTCAAGCAGCAGCCAGTCAAGCCCTGCGTCGAATTTCCATTCTATAAACTGCCCAAACTCATTGCCCATAAAGTTGAGCTTTTTGCCGGGGTGTGAAAACTGGTATGCAAGCAGCAGCCTTAGCTGCGCAAACTTGCGCCAGTAATCCCCTGGCATTTTATCAAGCAGCGAGCGCTTGCCGTGCACGACTTCATCGTGTGAAAAGGGGAGTATGTATTTTTCGCTAAATGCATAGCAGAGCGAAAAGGTTAAGTTGTGATGATGCCATTTGCGGTAAATCGGCTCCTTTTCCATATAAGAGAGGGTGTCGTTCATCCAGCCCATGTTCCATTTGTAACTAAAGCCGAGTCCGCCTTCTTCTGCAGGCTTCGTAACATAGGCAAACGCAGTGCTCTCCTCAGCCATAATAATGCGCCCGCCCTCAGGCCATTGCGCGCTGACCCGGGAATTGAGCTTGCGAAGGAATGAAACTGCTTCTAAGTTTTCATGCCCGCCATGCACATTGGGCAGCCAGGCGCCATCAGCCCTGCCATAGTCAAGGTAGAGCATACAGCTGACGGCATCAACACGAAGGCCATCAAAATGGAATTCCTTAAGCCAGTAAAAAGCATTGGAAAGCAGGAAGCTCACAACCTGGGTGCGGCCATAATCAAAGAGCATTGTGCCCCACTGCGGCTGTTCACCTCTGCGCGCGTCTTCATGTTCATAAAGCGGGGTGCCGTCATAGAGCCTAAGCCCATGCTCATCCCGCGGAAAATGCGCAGGCACCCAGTCAAGAAATACGCCAAGCCCTTTTTGGTGCGCTCTGTCTACAAAGTACATTAAATCCTCTGGTGAACCATAGCGAGAGGTAGCAGCATAATAGCCTGTTACCTGATAGCCCCAGCTCATATCAAGCGGGTATTCACATAAAGGCAAAAGCTCCAAATGCGTATACCCCATCTCACAGGCATAATCCACAAGAGAATGCGCAAGCTCTCTATATGATTGACCGTGTTTAAACGAGCCCAAATGCACTTCGTAAATATTCATGGGCGCTTTAAATTCATCCTTACCGGCCTTAGCTTTGTAATAGCCCTCATCACCCCAGGCATGCACAGGAATCCCCCAAACTTTTGAAGCTGTGCCCGGCCTTCCTTCTGCTGCTGTTGCATAAGGGTCTGCGCGCCATAATAATGTGCCGTCTTTTGCAGTTATCGCGTATTTATATATATCGCCTTTTGAAACGCCCTCCAATGTTGCTTCCCAAACGCCTGTGTTTTCAATTTGCCGCATAGCAGATGCAGTCGGGTCGAACCCATTGAAGCTGCCTGCAACGTGCACTTCAAGCGCATTCGGCGCCCAAACCGCAAACCGCCAGCAGTCGCCGGTTTTGTGTGCGCCAAGCATTTCGTATGCGCATGCGCTCTCGCCGGTATTAAAATAATAAAGTGCCGTAGCATCGGGATTTGCCGCCATTTTAGTCCTCCCCCTGCAAAAATAATAAAACCAGTGTGAGCGAATTGTGCTAAGCGCGGAATTATCTTAGGAATATTACTTGCTTCCTTTATAATTATAGCATTATTCTTACACTATTTGAAGTATAAACGTTTTAGCTAAGGGCAGCGATGCTGTAACTCTTGAGATTAGAACACGCGGATAGCAAACAGAAAAATATTTTTAGCTATTGAGAAAAAACCATGTTTTTCCGCGAAAAAAGAGTTATAATAATTCTAAAAAAGCAGTTGACAGGTGAAGCGGGAGTTGCTACAATAAACAAGCTGTCTTTGAGGG
>JAKJBL010000006.1:0-24830 GCA_022707005.1 Bacillota bacterium
TTAGACATTTTTCGTAAGCCCATGTTTTTGACAGGTTATAGCTATTGGTATATTATATAACAATCCTATTTGTTCAAGAAATTAGTTATAAAGGGGGTCGGGAATATGAAAATCGCCCTTTGCGGGTTGGGTAAGGCAGGCGTTCAGCTTGTAAGGCTCGCCACTGAGCGCCAGGGCGTTGAATTAAGCATGGCATTTTGCCGTGATGGGAGTGACAAGGCAGGCAAAACGATTTCAGATGTTTTCCCCTATAAGGGGTTTTCGAGCCCGATTTTTGAACTTAAAAGCGCAGGCGAAGTATTTTTAAGTGATAAGCCCGATGTGCTTGTGGATTTTTCAAGCCCTGATGCAACTATGGAGCTTTTGCCCCTTTGCGCTGCAAACGGCGTAAAGATGGTAATTTGCACAACTAATTTTACAAGCGAAGAACTTGCGCTCCTTGAAAAAACCGCAAAAGAGACTCAAGGGTTTGGGCTTGTATATGCGCCGAATATTACGCTTGGCGTAAATGTGCTTATGGAGCTTGTTGAAGAAACGAGCAGGTATCTGCCGGAGTTTGATTATGCAATCACCGAAAAACATCATAACCGCAAAGAGGATGTTTCAGCCACTGCGCGAAAGATTGCTAAGCGGCTTGAGAATGTGCTAAAAAAGCCTGTGCCTGTAAACTCTATTCGCGTAGGTGGCTATGTGGGCCTGCATGAAGTTATGGCTGTAGGCGAATTTGAGCGCATAACGCTTATTCACGAGTCTTTTTCGCGCCAGGCGTTTGCAAACGGCGCCTTGCTTGCTGCGGATTATCTTCTTTGCCGCACAGGTTACTTTGAAATGCGCGATGTTGTTATGGATTACTTCGGCAAGCGTTGAAGCATAGCTGCAAATGGCATTTATCCTGTCTTCAGAAAAAGGCATAAACAGCAAATGACCTCATGGCTTAACCAAGCTTGCCAAAAGGGGCAGGTGTATGCGCTTTTTAAACGCAGCGCCCCTTTTATTGTGCCATTATCTTCTTATATTAAGTTTGCATGCTACATTTTCGCTTTCTAAATCATCGGATATAATATCGGGGTAGAGCCCTTTATTCTGCTCAAGCCAGCTGTTTGCATACGAACATGTTGCTGTTGCTTTTAACCCCTTCTCTTTCAAATGCTCCATCAGCGCAGCCATCATTTCGCCTGCTATGCCCTGCCCTCTAAGCTCTGCTGCCACATAGGTGCTTTCTATGCTGATTTTATCTTCAGCCCTGTAAACAAACACTGCTTCAGCTAAAACAGCCCCTTTATCATCTAAGCTGTATATGCGGCCTTCGTCAAAACTCCAATTCATAAATTTACCTCCTAAAACGCAATAATACTGTGCGGGCGATGTATTTTTGCATTTATGCTTGCATCGCCCTGCTTTTTACGCTCCCTAACCCATGAGCTTAAATTCTTTAATGAATTCTTCTGCAGCTGAGGGTATATCCATTTTGCCGCTGCCAATAAGTGCATTATAGCGTACCATATCGGCTTCGCTTACGCAGTCTTTAAGCGGCGCAAGCGCTTCCCTTATTTGCGGGTACTTATTAAGAGTATCCTGCCTTATTACAGGGCAGCAATAGTATGCAGGGAAAAAGTGCTTGTCATCTTCAAGTACAACCACATCAAACTCCGCGAGTTCGCCGTCAGTTGTGTAAACGCAGCATACATCCATCTGGCCTTGGCGCAGGCTTTGGTATTTAAGCGAAACATCCATTTTTACAATATTCTTTTCGAGAAAATTATAGCCGTAGGTCAGGCACATGTTTTCAAAACCATCGGCTCTATCAAAAAAGCTGTGCTCAGCACCATAAGAGAGCCCAGAAGTAAAGGGCGCAAGGTCGGAGTTTGTTTTTATGTTGTTTGCTATTGCAAATTCACGGCTTATTGCATTAGCATAGGTGTTGTTAAACCCCATAGATTCAAGCACAACAAGGTCAAACTCATCCTTAAAGCCCTTCTTTGCAAGGTCATACGTTGTCTGCGGTGCTGTTCCGGGTTCAATTTCCTGCTTCAAATAGGCGAGCAGCATGCCGCCCGTATATTCGGGATATATATCTATATCTCCGCTTTTAAGTGACTGGAAGCATATTGCTGAAGGCATGTCGTATTTTCTTTCTACCTCCAAATCGGTCTTTGCCTCTATAAGCTTAGCTATAACTTCAGATGTAAGCTGAGCTTCTGTGTATTGTTTGCCCCCGACTATAACCTTCTTGCTATCTTTATTTTTGCATCCTGCTGCAAGCGATAATAAAATTGCAAGTGATAGAATTAAAGCCAATCCCCTTTTCATAACTGCCTCCTTTAAGTTTTGAATTTACGGCAACACCGGAGAAGTCGGGCATACCCCATGCTGTTCTTTTTGTGTTCAGCTTTGTCAGAAATGCTCGTAGTAGCGCTTAAGACTGACTGTGCGCCTTTTATATGTTTCGCACAAAAACATCTTATAAAGAGCACCCCTCATTTTGCGCGTTATTGCCTTAATTTTCAGGGGTATTAGCTGTACGCACCCTGCGGTTGAGCAGCCCCTCAAGTTTGTTCAGCAGCAGGTCTGTCAAAAACGCCATAAGGCTTATTGGTATGGCTCCGGTAAGGAGCATCCCCATGTCTTGAGTCTGCGTCCCCCTGTATACATAGCGCCCCAATCCGCCCCCTCCAACCAAAACAGCTATTGTAACTATGCCGTAAGCTGTAATGAGCGAAATTCTTAAGCCTGATACTATTACAGGCACTGCGTTTGGAATTTGCACCTTTAGCAAAACCTGCAGCGTGTTCATGCCCATGCCCCGCCCTGCTTCAATTAAAAACGGCTCTACGGATTGTATCCCTGTATATGTGTTTCGCACAATCGGCAGAAGAGAATAAAAGAAAATTGCCATTATTGCCGTTGTGTTGCCAAGACCAAAGAATATAAGCAGAATAGAGAGCATTGCAAGGGATGGAATTGTCTGCAGCACCTCTATAGCGCCCATAACAAGGCTTGCGAGTTTTTCTGCGTATGTAAGCAAAATGCCTATAATAATGCCAACCGCAGCTGCAAAAGCAACCCCTGTAACTGATATGAGAAGGTGAGCTGTTATTCTATGCACAAGTTCTGCCATTGCCGCTCCTCCTTATACCTTTTGGAGTTACCCAAATTGAAAGCTTCCCGAGAATATAGCTCGTTGCAATAGCAAGCAGGCTTGCAGGTATTGCTCAAGAAGCACCATGGCGTGGTTATATCCCCAAGACCCCCTCCTCCGATAATTGCAGCTACTGTTGCCCAGCTTATTATATAAACGCTTGATAGTCGTATGCCTGCAAAAATTACAGGGAGCGCAACAGGCAGCTTTACACGAAAGAGAACCTGGAACCTGTCCATCCCCATGCCAGTTGCTGCCTCTGTTAAATCTTGCGGCACCTCTAAAATACCCGTATAGGTGTTCCTGAGTATTGGCAGAATTGAATAAATCGCAAGCACAATACGCGCCGTGAGTTTCCCGATACCAAAGGCAGGCAGCAGAAGGCCAAACATAACCATGCTTGGGACAGTCTGCAATATGCCTAAAACAGCGAGCACTCTTTTGCCGATTTTAAGGTTTCGCGTCAATATAATCCCAAGGGGTACGGCAATGACAACGCCAAACATAACTGCTGAAAAGGAGAGCTCTACATGCTCCAAAGCAGCCTTCCAAAGAACTCCGCTGTTCTTTTGCAGTACGCTTAAAAAATCATTCATTATTTTCATCCTTCCAGACGATACTGGCAAGGGCTTTAACTACGCTTGTTTTCGTTACAATGCCTTTAAGGCGGTTATTATTATCCACTACGAGCAAGAAGGGCAATTTCTTTTCGATTATTATACTAAAGGCATCGCGGGCTTGGGCATATTGGTCTATAGTAGGGACTTTTAAAAGTTCAACCTCTCCTATTGTGCCTATCCGCTTCCTTTTTGCTGCGCCTAAAAGCGCTTCTACAGTTATAACCCCCTCGAGATGCCCTGCATCATCTATAACAACGAGCGAGTCAACATTTCGCTTTCGCATTAAATCAAGAGAACCCGCAAACCCCTTTTCTTTTGTAACAACAACAACACTAGGGTTCATAATCTCATGCACAAGGTCAAGGTCATAATTTGCTTTTATTCGCTTTTTACCTGTAAACTCTCTGACAAAGCCGTTTGCAGGGTTTGCAAGCAGCTCCTCAGGGGGAGCCTTTTGAACTATCTTGCCGTCCTTCATCAATATGATGACATCCGCAAGCTTTATTGCTTCATCCATGTCGTGCGTTACGAACACAATAGTAATTCCGAGACTTTTTTGAAGTTTTTTTATTTCGTCTTGTAGTGAATCTCTCGTAATAGGGTCGAGAGCACCGAATGGTTCATCCATAAGCATTAGAGGCGGAGATGTCGCAAGCGCCCGAAGCACGCCAATTCGCTGCTGCTGCCCTCCTGAGAGCTCGAAAGGGTATCTTCCTAAATATTTGGAAGGCTCCATGCCAACCATATCAAGGAGTTCGCGGGTTCGCTCGTGGCACTTCTCCTTAGGGTACTTAAGAAGCCTCGGAACAACCTCAATATTTTGCTCAATAGTCATATTTGGGAACAGCCCTATCTGCTGAATAACATAACCTATGCTGCGCCTTAGTTCCACAGGGTTAGTTTCGGATATATCCTTCCCGTCTACAAAAATGTTGCCGCTTGTAAGATCCTGCAGCCTGTTTATAAGCTTTAAGGTTGTCGTCTTCCCGCACCCGCTCGGCCCGATAAGGACTGCAAGCTGCCCGCGTGAGATTTCCAAATTCATATCGGAAATCACAGCATGGCGGCCAAATGTTTTTGTTACATTTTTAAATATTACCATCGATTATCTCCATAAAATTCCGCAGGAGTAAATTAAAATATTATAACAGAAATAAGCCGTAATTTCAAATTTACGCCGCTATATGTGCTTTGTAATATGCTATAAGATAGAGACGAATGTTTAATATTCTTCGATATTTCAAAGCTTGCTGCACAAATAGCGGGCTGCGCTATATATGCAGCGTATTTTTAAACTGCCTGCAGTTGCCCCTAAAAAGAGCATAAGCAGCCAAATGCCCTCATAAGCTTAAACAAGCTTGTTCGAGGGGGTAGGGTGCATGCGCAAAAAGGGGAGCGCCAAGCCTGCGTACGTGAGGCAGCCGGATGCATATATAGAAGAGCGCGTTTTGAACGCCGCTTGCTATATTGCCGAAAATGGCGCAACTGTGCGCGAAACAGCTAAAGTCCTTTGCGTAAGCAAATCAACTGTTCATAAAGATGTTTCAGAAAGGCTCCGCATGCTCAACCCTGCTTTGTTTAATGATGTGCGCAGAGTGCTCGACATAAACAAAGCGGAACGGCATATTCGCGGCGGCAGAGCAACATGCAGAAAATACAGCAAACTTGCGCTTAAATAGCGGCTGTGAAAAGCCGCGTTTTTTATAACAAGGCGTTAATGTATAAGCGGCGCTGTGCAGAAGCAGGCTGCATATACTTTAGCTGCGCCCTTTTCGTTTAGCGCCATAGCGCAGGCGCTAAGTGTGCTTGCTGTAGTAACAACATCGTCAATAAGTAAAATTGAGCGGCCGCGCACAGCATTTGATGCGCAGAAGGCAAAAAGCATATTCTCCCTGCGCTTTGCGCTGCTTAAGCCGGCCTGCGGCTTTGTTTCGAGCCGCCGCCTTAAAAGCGGGCCTTCAACAGGTATCCCAAGCTGCTTTGAAAGAAGCGCTGCAAGCAGCGCGCTTTGGTTGTAGCCGCGGCGCCTAAGCCTTTTGGGGTGCAGCGGCACAGGCACAATAACATCAAACTCCCAAAGTTCAGGGAGCGAGAATGTTGCTGCAAAATATCGCGCAAGATAGCGCGCGTTCAAATATTTGAAGCTGTGCACAGCCCTGTGCAGCGGCTCATCGTAGTAAAACGCAGCATAAAGCCCGCATAGCCCGTCAGGTGCGGTAAGCTCTCCTGCGCGCCTAATTTTAATTGAACAGGCTTCGCAAAGGCAGGCAGCGTTAAGGGGCGCTTCTATACCGCATGCAAAGCATTTTGCATCAAAAGGATAAAGCGCAGTAAGGAAGCCTTCTAAAAGATTTTTTACTTGCATGACTTTTTTACCAAATATTCAGGAGCAAGCTCATCAAGGCGCAGATAGAGCGAGCTGTACCGCTTCCGCATGCGCTTGTTTTCAACCATTTGATATACGCACGCCCACTTGCCCACAATAACAACCTGCGCTCTTGCCCGCGTTACGGCAGTATAAAGGAGATTGCGCGTAAGGAGCATGGGAGGGCCAGAAAACAAAGGCAGCACAACAATCGGAAACTCGCTGCCCTGGCTCTTATGTATTGAAATGCAGTATGCAAGTTCAAGTTCCTCAAGATTGTTAAACGGATAGGTTGCCATGCGCTCATCGTCAAAAAGCACGTCAAGCATTTCATTTTGCTTATCGAGCTTAAAAATTGTGCCAAGGTCGCCATTATATACACCGCTTCCAAGCTCAGGGACACCTCCGCTTTTTATACGCATCCAGTCCATCCTGTAGTTGTTTTTAATTTGCATTACTTTGTCGCCCTCGCGAAAAAGGGTTTCGTTAAACTCAAACTCAGCTTTATCCGGCGCTTTAGGGTTCAGCGCCTCCTGCAGGCGCATGTTTAGCGCGTTTACGCCAAGCTGTCCCTTTCTTGTAGGGGAGAGCACCTGAATCTCATGGAGCGGGTTTGAAGCTGGGGCGCTTTTTGATTTACCTTCGCATATAGCAAGCACCTCAAGGAGCGCAAGCTCCGCATTTTGGCAGGGTATAAACACAAAATCAGACAATTGCTCGGGCTTTGGCATTTTGCCCGAGTTTATGCGCTGCGCGTTTTTCGCAATCCCGCTTCTGTCCGCCTGCCGAAAAATATCGTTTAAGCGGCTTACGCTAAACGCGCCGCTTTTTATTATATCGCTAAGCACTGTGCCTGCGCCAACCGGCGGGAGCTGGTCTGCATCGCCAACTAAAATAAGCCGCGTGTTTTTAGGCAGCGCCAAAAGCAGAGCGTAAAAAAGCGGCAGGTCGACCATGCTCATTTCATCTACAATTACCATGTTGTAGTTAAGGGGGTTTTCCTCGTTTCTAAAAAACCTGAGCTGCCCCTCGCCGCCGTATTCAAGCAGGCGGTGAATTGTAGATGCCTCAAATCCGGTTGCCTCGGTCATTCGTTTTGCTGCGCGGCCTGTAGGCGCGCATAAACAAAAATCAAGCCCGTGGCGCATTAGAATATGGAGAATAAACTGCAGAATTGTTGTTTTTCCTGTGCCCGGGCCGCCTGTTATGACCATTACGCCCTCACTAAGAGCTGTGGTAACTGCTTCGCGCTGCTTTGGGGCAAGCTCAATTTCAAGCTCCTGCTCAAGCCTTAAAAGCGTTTCGTGTATGTCAAGGCAGAGCTTTTGCTCACAGGTTGAGAGCGCGAGCAGGCGTTTTGCGCATTCCTTTTCCATATAATAAAGGGCGGGCAAATAAACTGCCTCCTCCCCATCAGCAATTGCGCCGACAAGGCTTCCCTCAAAGCGCATTTGGCTAAGCTCATAGCCAACTGTATCCTCATCAACGCCAAGCATTTGAGAGCCTAAATTTATAAGCGGAGCTTCTGGCATATATGTATGCCCTTCCTGCCTTGCGTTAAGGAGCATATAGCGAAGCCCTGCGCGAAGCCTTTGAGTTGAGCTGTGCTCTATGCCCATTGCTGCTGCGATTTTATCAGCAGTTTTGAAGCCTATGCCTTCAACGTCTTCGATTAGGCTGTACGGGTTTTCGTTTACTCTTATAAGAGAGCCTGTCCCGTAGAGCTCGTAGAGCTTAAACGCCTGGCGCACAGTAAGCCCGTAGCTTGTTAGCGCCATCATTACATCGCGCTCTGCGCGCTGCTCAAAAAACGACTCTGCGATTTTTTTATATTTTACCGAACCTATTCCAGGCAGTTCCATAAGCCGTTTTGGTTCCTGCTCAAGCACCTTTAGCGTTTCCATGCCAAAATGCGCTACTATAAGCTTTGCTGTTGCTGCGCCTACGCCTTTTATAAGCCCGCTTGCCAAATAGCCTTCAAGCGCGCCAAGTGAGGCAGGCGCAAGCGTAATGAACGACTCCGCTCTAAACTGCCTGCCGTAAGTTTTATGCTCTACATAAGTTCCGCTTAACTCTATCCTCTCGCCGGTTGTGCATAATGGGAGCGTACCAACAGCTGTTGTAGCGCTCCCTGCTTCGTCGGTCACTTCGAGCACAGTCCAGCCGTTTTCTGCATTGCGGTATATAACCTTGCTGATTTCGCCGATTAACTGCTCCATACATCCCTCCATGGCTCAAATTCTAAGCCATACTTTACTATTATAGATGTTTTCTGCTAAAGAGAAAAGGATAAGCGCGATAAAAGCCAAATTTTGTGAACAGAGGTTTGATTTAGCTAGCGTAAAGTCTAAATTTAAGGGTTAGGATAGCAACAGGCAGATTGTTATTTTAGGAGTGTAATATTTGAGACTTGGCGTTGTACTTATGTGCTGTTTGTTTATTCTTTGCTTTACGCGTGCAGCAGAAAAGCCCCTTTTGCGGCTTGGTCATACCTGCGCATCCTGGGCAGCGCTCTCGCTGATGCTGCTTGCGCTAAACGCTGTTACTCTGCGCCCTTTGGTTGAGCTTTCAATAAACCCTGCTTCAATTCTGCTTTGCGTGCTTACAGCTTTGGCTGCTATGAAAAGCTCGGGGTTCTTAAGCTTATTAAAGGCTTTGGCGCTTGCTGTGCCTGCAGGCCTTTTAATGCTTGCAATTTCCCGGCTTATGGCGTCCGGGTATATAAACTTAGCTGAGCCCGGCTTGGTGCTTGCGCTTTGCGGAACGGTTTTTATGGCTATGCTCAGGCAAAGCCCTGCAGCAGCGCTCTTTGGCGTTTCGCTTGCACCTTTGCTTTTAGCAGTTTTTGAAGCAGCGCTCGACCTGTATGCGTTTGGCTATACTGTTATGCTTCTTGGCACGCCTGTTGCTTTTGACGCTCAGGTTGCAGGGTTGTTCTTAACAGGTATGCTTTTTGCCTTTGTTTTTTACAGGGGCGAAAGAAGAGAAGGCATAAAAAAAACGGGGCGCGCCTCTGCGCGCCCCTGATTTTTAATAATCAGTCTAAAACGTAGGGAAGAAGTGCGACTACGCGGCTGCGCTTAATTGCAACAGCAAGCTCGCGCTGGTGTTTAGCACACACGCCCGACATACGCCGCGGCATGATTTTGCCCCGCTCTGTTATGCACTTGCGAAGGCGGCCAACATCTTTATAGTCGATATACTCCGTCTTATCCACGCAGAACTGACATACCTTGCGCCGCCTGCGAAATCCGCGCGGGCGCTGTTTGCGTTCTTCCATCGGATATCCTCCTGTAATAAGCTCGTTTTTTAAAAGGGCAGCTCGTCATTTACATTTTCAAAGCCGAATTCCTCATAAGCCGCTTTAGGGGAGCCGCCGCCTGCAGTATATACGGGTGCGTCATCCTGCTGCCCTTTTGGCGTAAGGAACTCTACTTCGTCTGCGTTAACCTCAAGTGAGAGGCGCGTTGTGCCATCGCTTGCTTCATAAAGCCGGGGCTGCAGCTCGCCAACAACTGCTACCTTACGCCCCTTTGCGAGGTATTTCTGGCAGGTCTCTCCAAGCTGGCGCCAGGCGCTCACCCGGAAAAAGTCCGTCTGCCGCTCACCGCTTGATGAAGAATAGCGGCGCGAGACAGCAACTGAGAAGGAACATACCGAAACTCCGCTTGTGGTTGTGCGCGTTTCAGGGTCTCGAGTCAGGTTGCCAATTATAAAAAGTTTGTTCATTGCTCAACCGCCTTTCCGCAGCCTTTTGTGATTAGACAAACTAAATATCTTACTGCATTCTTCTTGTTACCATGTAGCGCAGGATATTTTCGTCATTGCCCAAATTGCGCTCAAGCTCTTTTGGGAACTCGGGAGCGCTCGAAAAATTCATCAGAACATAATAGCCTTCGGTCTTGTAGTCGATAGGATAAGCTAAGCGGGTTTTCCCCCACTCGTCGAGCTTGTCGACCTCGCCGCCATTGGCGCTGACTATGTCGGAATACTTTTGAATCGTTGCCTTGAGATTTGATTCTTCAAGTTCCGGAGTGATGATGTAGAGCACTTCGTATGCGTTCACGCATTTCACCTCCTTATGGTCAAAATGGCTCGGCAAACCTGCTGCCGAGCAAGAAGGACGTTGGCAAGAGCAATTGTAGCATATAGCTAAAGCCTTGGCAAGCATTGCAAAGGGGCAGGGCGCTTTTCTGCTCTTATTTAACAAATGACCCTATTTCAATTAAATTGCCCTCAGGGTCTGCAACATAGCAAGTCCGCTGCCCCCAAGGCTGTGTTGCAGGCTCTAAGACAGGCGCTGCGCCTTTTGAAACTATTCTTTTAAATGAATAATCTACAGCTGCGTAATTTTCAACACTAAGCGCAATTTCATAATGCCCGTTTATGCCCTTAGCATAAGCAAAAGACCTTTTTGCCATTTTCTCAAAATCGCTTCTGCGAAAAAGCAAGAACAGAGTCCCGTCTTTAACCAGATAAACATTGCTTGCATTTTCTTCTACCTTAATTTCAAAGCCAAGCACATCGCGATAGAACCGCACCATAGCAGGCATATCCTCTACAAAAATCCCGAACCCGTCTAATTTCATAAATTTTCTCCTTATTATCTTTTAACAGGATGCCGCAATACAGTTTTCATCTTTTCAATGTCAACCTTTCGCGGGTCAGATAAATAAATTTCATGGTGACGGCGAGTGTCAGATAAATCGCTTTGCAAGCCATTCTCGGCCATAAATGCTTTTATTCTTCCAAGAGTTTCAGGCTCGCTATCAAAGCTGCCTATATGCATGCACTGCACACAAAGCCCCTCCCTAAAGGCTGAAAGCCTTGCCTTGCTTAGGTCAAGCTGCGGCTTTTTCTTTGCTGTAATTTCGCAGGCAGAGTTGAATGCTTCATCGTTTACAAACTCCGGCTGGCGAATCATTGAAGTCCAGTAGAATTTTGATTTGCTGCTATAATCAAATTCAGCTTGGTTTGCAAGCCACCAAAGCCCTTCAAGCGGCGGCACGACATATTCAAAATAATCCTGCGGTGCATTGCCGCTTTTTTGCATCATTTTAATCGCATAAGACAAAGCATAGAGAGTTTTTACGGCAGCCTGATATTCGCCATCTTTATCATTAGGGTCGCCGCTGCCGTCTATCATAATAAACTTCATTTCTGGCACATCTATCATAGACGGCGTCTGCTTTGGCTGGTACAGCTCCTTAAACTTCTTTTTATAATCTAACTTTTCCATTTGTACTCCCTCCTATCTGTACCCTGAACATATCACGCATAACTTGACAACAGCATGTCATATTAAAGAATCTGCTCGGACGCGTAAAAGGATTAGGCTTGTTTCATCACGCATCTACTATCATCTTAAAACAACATTACGAAGGCATTGTGGAAATATCTAAATTCATGATATATAATACCGCCAAACAGGGAGTTAAGGAAGGTGCATCATGAAGAAAACATTATCTTTACTCTTATGCGCCATTATGGCATTTAGTTTTACTGCCTGCGGAGGCAGCATAAGCAATGTAAAAATATTGGAATGGAAGTCGCAGGTCTATTCAAAAGAGGAAATAGAGTCTGCCATTAAAGTTGCAGCCGAATATTTTAAAAGAGGATTTTTCGGCTGTACGCTTACCTCAATAACATACGCCGGGGATGAAAAGATAAGCGACTATATAGATTGGGCTGTTCGCAATGATGCAGATGATGTAATAGTTCTTATTTCATCCTTCGATGTTGGCAGAAAAGGCGGAGATGGCTCTTTAAACCCTAACAGCACATATGACGGCTGGATGTGGATTTTAGTAAGAACAAAAGGCGGTAACTGGCGCCATGTTGACCACGGATATTAAAAGAGAAAACCGAATTTACTAAGCAAGCCGAACGCACTAAAAGAATAGGCTGCGCTTTATAAAAAACATCAATCGTCAGGCTTAACTAACCCCTGCCTTTTTTATGCGGCTTTCCACTATCTTCAAGCTCAAGCTCTATATTGTGCGAGACCATATCAACTGCGCTAACGCGCACATAAACTTCATCACCAAGCCTATAGCTTTTTCCGCTGTTTCTCCCGACCATACGGTAGTTCTTCTCATCATGGACATAGTAGTCGTCATCAAGTGTGCTTGCGCGCACCAGTCCTTCTGCCGTATTGTCGAGCTCTGCGAAAAAACCGAAGGACACTACCCCGGAAATTATGCCTGCAAAGCTTTCGCCTATGCGCTCCTTCATGTATTCGCATTTTTTAAGTTCTTCAACTGCGCGCTCAGCCTCCATAGCAGTCCGCTCGCTCTTGCTCGTGCTTTGCGCAATTGCGCTTAAGCGCTCGTTAAGCTTTGCCGTTTGCTTTTCGTTCAGGCCGCCGTGGAGCATAAGCTTTATTATGCGATGGCAGAACAAGTCCGGGTAGCGCCGTATAGGCGCAGTAAAGTGGCAGTAGCGCGTATAGGCTAAGCCGAAGTGGCCGAGGCATTTTTCGCTGTAACGCGCTTTTTGCATTGCGCGCAGTACGACCTTGTTTATAATATTTTCTTCTTTTGTGTCTTTTGCAGCGTAAAGCACCTTTTGTATGTTGCGCGGCTGCACATCTTTAAGGTTTCTAATGCTGTAGCCGAGCGTTTGAAGGAAGGTGTTAAGCTCTAAGAGCTTTTCACTTTCAGGCTGTTCGTGCACCCTGTATAAAAAGGGGCTCTTAAGGTCGTACATGTGCTCAGCTACAGTTTCGTTTGCAAGGAGCATACACTCTTCAATGATACTCTCCGAAACGCCTCGGTCAGCTCTTTTTAGCGAAGTCGGTCTGCCTGTTTCATCAAGTTCAAGGTCTGCTTCTGCTATGTCAAAGTCAATGCTGCCGCGCTTATGCCGCCGCTCCTTAAGCTTGGCTGCAAGCTGTTCAAGCTCGCTTAATACAGGCACAAGGTCAGCGTATTTTTGCCTTTGCGCTTCATCGCCTGCAAGAAGCGCGCTTACATCCCCATAAACAAGCCTGTATTTTGAACAAATTAAAGTTTCAGAAAGCCTGTGGCGGAGCACTCTTGCGTTTGAGTCTATTTCCATAAAGCATGAGAGCGCAAGCCTGTCCTCACCAGGGTTTAATGAGCAAATGCCGTTTGAAAGCTCCTCAGGCAGCATTGGGATTACTCTGTCAGCTAAATAAACGCTTGTGCCTCGAAGGAGCGCGTCTTTGTCTAAGCCGCCCCCTTCTTTAACATAATGCGCCACATCAGCAATATGCACCCCCAAATAAAGGTTGCCGTTTTCAAGTCGTTCAAGGCTCAGGGCGTCGTCGAAATCCTTTGCGTCCGGCCCGTCAATTGTAAAGACGAGCTTTTCCAAAAGGTTCTCGCGCGTAACGCGCTCATCGTTTTGCACTTGCTGTGCAGTTAGCTTGGCGCCTTTTTGCGCTGCTTTTGAAAACGCCTCGGGGAGCTCGTATTGGCGTATTATTGAAAGCACATCAGTGCCAGCTGTATGCTTGTTCCCGAGGATTTCGCATACCTGCCCAAGCATCGGGCGGCGTCCGTCAGGGTAGTCAATGATTTTTGCAACGACCTTGTCGCCTGCTTTCGCCTTTTTCGTCTTGTCGCGCGGTATGAGCATATCCGCAGGGATGCGGGCGTCATCAGGCACAACATAGCCGCCTGCAGAGTCGTCATGTTCAAAGGTGCCTACAAGCCTTGTTAGCGCACGCTTTGCAATGAACATAACGCACGCCTCCGGGGAGCCGTTTCTGCTAAGCTGCGCAGTATAGCGCACATAGACCTCATCGTTGTGCATTGCGCCGTGCATTGCCTCTACGGGCACAAACGCGTCCCTGCTGCCGTCCTTTGGCAAAAAGAAGCCAAATCCAGCTGCATGCCCTTGAATCCTTCCAAACACGAGACCGAGATGCTCAGGCAGCGCAAGCCTCCTCTTGCGTGTAAGAAGAATTCTGTGTTCGTTTAGCAATTCTGTTATTGCTGGTTTTGCATCTTCGCCTTTTTCAAGGCTGTTTATAAGCTGCTCTATTGTAAGCGGCTTGCCGCTGGCTTTTAGCGCAGCGATAATTTCATCATGCATGTTTTGTTTACCTTTCGTAATATCTACCAGTATATCCACTGGTGCAGTTAAATTCACAGGTTTATTATTATCAAGCAAAAAAAAGGCATGCCCATGCACGCCTTAATTATACCGTTGAGTTTGCTTATGCCGGCAGAGCCACCATAACAAGCGCAAGCACGCCCATAACAATTGCGAGTACTACCGTAATCTTCTGGAGCTTCGCCTCTTTTGTAACTGCCTTGCCTTTTAAGGAGAGCGAAGATGTTTCTCCGCCAAAGGCTGCGCCAAGCCCGCCTTCTTTGCTCTTTTGCATTAAGACTACAACAATCAGCACAATAGAGACAACAAGCAGGATAACGGTAAGTAGCTTGCGGATTGTATCCATATAATACATACCTCCACTAAAGACTGCGAAACCAATTCTACCATGCCTTTTAGCTTAACGCAAGCGTTTCTTGCCCCTTACTCACATATAATAAGGGATTTGCCGCTCATTTGCGAAGGTATTGGCAGATTTATAAGCTCGAGCAAAGTAGGCGCAAGGTCGCTCAGCCTGCCATCTGCTCTTAAGCTGCAGTTTATTCGCTCAGGGTCGACTAAAATACAGGGAACGCGGTTTGTGCTGTGAGCAGTAAAAGGGCCGCCTGTAAGAGGGTCGAGCATTTTCTCCGCGTTTCCGTGGTCAGCTGTTATTATTGCGCGCCCCCCGCATGAAAGGACAGCCTGGACTACTCTGCCAACACACGCATCAACAGCATGAACAGCTGCTTGCGCTGCTTCCATGACTCCCGTATGCCCAACCATGTCCGCATTAGCAAAATTCAAAATCATAACATCATAAAGCCCGCTTTTAATTCTTTTAACTGCCTCATCTGCAACTTCATAAGCGCTCATTTCAGGCTTTAAATCGTATGTCGCAACTTTCGGCGAGGGAATAAGGCATCTGTCCTCGCCTGTGCTCGGCGTCTCAACGCCTCCGTTGAAAAAAAACGTGACATGCGCGTATTTTTCGGTTTCTGCTATGCGAAGCTGGGTCATTCCGTTTGCAGAAAGATATTCGCCAAGAGTGTTATCAAGCGGCACAGGCAAAAACGCAACTTTAAGATAGGGCATAAACTCTTTGTCATATTGAGTCAAAGAAACATAAAATAGGGGGAAACAGCCATTTCTTCGAACGAACCCGCCATAGTCTTTATAAATAAGCGCTGCTGTAAGCTGCCTTGCGCGGTCAGGCCTGAAGTTGAAGAAAACAACGCTGTCATCAGGCTTAAGCGTTGATAGCGGTCTGCCTGCTTTAAAAATTACGCCTGGAACTACAAACTCATCGCTAACGCTGTTTTGATAAGAGGCGTCAATAAGCTTAGCTGCGCTTTCAGCCTGTACGCCTTCGCCGTATACAAGCGCAGCATAAGCCTTTTCTGTGCGTTCATAGCGGCTGTCCCTATCCATTGCATAATAGCGCCCCATAACTGTTGCTATTTTGCCGCAGCCTATTTTCGCGCACTCTGCCTCGACTTCTTCAAGGAAGCCCTTTCCGCTGTGCGGCGGCACATCGCGGCCATCCATAAAGCAGTGAATAAAGACATTCTCAAGCCCATGCGACAGAGCAAGCCGCAAAAGCGCGTACAGGTGTTCAAGGTGGCTGTGAACGCCGCCGTTTGAGCAAAGCCCCATAAGGTGCAGCGCAGTGCCCTTATTTTTGCAGTTAAGCATAGCATTATTTAAGGCGGGGTTTTTGAAGAACTCCCCGTCTGCAATTGCTTTGCTTATTCGCGTAAGCTCCTGATAAACTATGCGGCCTGCGCCTATGTTTAAATGGCCTACTTCAGAGTTGCCCATCTGCCCGTTGGGAAGCCCTACGTCAAGGCCGCTTGCTCCAAGAGTAGTCGCAGGGTATTTATGGCTTAAAGCTGTGATGTTGCGGCTGCCGTCTGCTAAAATTGCATTGCCTGCAGTTTCGCTGCTGCAGCCGTAGCCGTCGAGTATAATCAACGCTGTAACAGGCTTCATTTTTACCTCAGCTTAAAAGTTTATTACAGCAGCAAAATCCTCTGCAAGAAGGCTTGCTCCGCCAATAAGACCTCCGTCAAGTTCATCCATTGCCATAAGCGCAGAGGCGTTTTTGGGGTTCATGCTTCCGCCATAAAGAATGCGTACTTTTGAAGCTGTTTCTTCACCATAAAGACCCCTGACTGCCCCGCGCACAACGCCAATTGTTTCGTTCGCCTGCTCGCTTGAGGCAGTTCTGCCTGTACCGATTGCCCAAATCGGCTCATAGGCTATAACGAGCTTCTCAACCTCAGCTTGGCTTATTGAAGAAAGCGCATTAACAGTCTGGCGCGAAACAAAGGCATCAGTCTCGCCTGCTTCGCGCTGGCTAAGGCTCTCACCAACGCAGATAATCGGGATTATACCTGCCTTAAGCGCTGCCTTTGCGCGGCTGTTTACGGTTTCATCAGTTTCGCCAAAGTACTGCCTGCGCTCGCTGTGACCTATTATTGCGTAGCTTACGCCAAGCGCTTTAAGCATTTCTGCTGAAACTTCGCCTGTAAAGGCGCCCTTTTGCTCCCAATGCACATTTTGCGCGCCAAGCTTTATATTTGTGTGCTCAAGCGCGTTATTAACATCAAAAAGCGCTGTAAAGGGCGGGCATAAAACTACCTCGCATTTTGCGTCTTTTACAAGCGGCACAAGCGCCTTTACAAGCGCAGCGCCCTGCGCTCCTGTCATGTTCATTTTCCAGTTGCCGGCTATAATCGGTGTTCGCATAATCAGACCTCCGTCTTAAACTTTATTGTTCAGCGCCTCAACCCCCGGGAGCACCTTACCTTCAAGGAACTCAAGCGACGCGCCGCCGCCTGTTGAGATATGGCTCATTTTATCAGCCAAACCGAACTTTTTAACTGCAGCGGCAGAGTCGCCGCCGCCTATTATTGTGGTTGCGCAGGAGTCTGCGCACGCTTGCGCTATTGCCCTTGTGCCTGCCCCAAAGCGTTCGAACTCAAAAACCCCCATGGGTCCGTTCCAAATTACGGTTTTAGCCCGAGCTATTTCAGCTTTGAAAAGCTCCCTTGTTTTAGGGCCTATATCCATGCCCATAAAGCCTTTTGGGATTGCATCAAAAGCAACTGTTTTGCTATTTGCAGTTGCCGAAAACTCGTCTGCAACAACTACATCTTCTGGCAGGAGCAGCTTTATGCCCTTTTGCTTTGCAGCTTGAAGGAGCTCCTTTGCAAGATCGAGGCTTGCTTCATCAAGTAAAGATGTGCCTATTTCAAACCCCTGCGCCTTGAAGAATGTAAATGCCATCCCGCCGCCAAGAATAAGGGTGTCGCATTTGTTTATAAGGTTTCGGATAACGCCGATTTTGTCGGCCACTTTCGCGCCGCCAAGAATTGCGACAAAAGGCCGGGCTGGCTGTTCAAGCGCAGCGCCCATATAAGCAAGCTCTTTGCCAATAAGAAAGCCTGCAACAGAGGGCAGATATTCTGTTACACCAACAGTTGAAGCATGGGCTCTGTGTACTGTGCCAAATGCGTCGGATACGAAAACATCAGCAAGAGAGGCAAGGCGCTTTGCAAATTCAGGGTCATTGCTTGTTTCTTCTTTGTAAAAGCGAACGTTTTCAAGGAGCACAACTTCGCCTGGCATCATATTTGTTATTGCTTCTTGGCTGCTTTGACCGATTGTATCTTCGGCAAAGTCGACCTTAACTCCTGATAAAAGCTCGCTAAGCCTTTTTGCAACAGGCTTAAGCGAAAACTGTATATCCGCCTTGCTTTTTGGCCTTCCGAGGTGAGAAACGAGGATAACCTTTGCGCCCTCATCAATAAGGTATTTTATTGTAGGCAGAGCAGCAGTTATTCGCGTATCGTCCGCAACTTCGTCCTGTTCGTTTAAGGGAACGTTAAAGTCAACGCGCACGAGCACTGCCTTGTTTTTTACATTAATGTCGCTTATAGTCTGTTTTTGCATATTCGGCCTCCAGCGCTGATAAATGCCTGTTATATCTAAGCCGCCCAACCTTTAAGGCGCGGCAGTTGGGTTACGGTGATATTTTAACATATCCGGCTGTAAACGCAAAGATATTTAGAAAAGGCTGCAATTAGAAATCCATGCTTTACTAAAGTCCGGGCAAAGCTCTGCTTATATCATACAATCAGGTCGAAATCCCTCTGCGGGTATACGGCATCTATAGGGCCCCCGCCTAAACATTCTTCGCCCGAGTAAAAAACGACCCATTGCCCGCAGGTTACCGCGCGCTGTGGCTTGCAAAAATGCACATAAGCGCCGCTGTTTTTAAGCTCCACTTCCACCTGCTGGTCGTCCTGGCGGTAGCGAAAGTTTGCTGTGCACGAAAAGCGCTGTGCTTTAGGGGGGTTAAGCCAGTTTACGCATGTTGAGCTAAGGCCTGTGCTGTAAAGCTCAGCCTGTTCGCCCTGCTGCACAATGAGCAGGTTCTTTTTTAATGCTTTGCCTATTACAAACCAGCTCTCGCCTGTCCCGCCTGTTGTGCCGCCTATGCCAAGCCCCCTGCGCTGGCCTATCGTATAGTACATGAGCCCATCATGCCTGCCTACGCGCCTGCCGTTTATATCAACGATATCCCCAGGACTTTTAGGCAGAAACTGCATAAGAAACTGCTTAAAATCCCGCTCTCCTATAAAGCAGATTCCCGTACTGTCCTTCCGCTTTGCATTCGGGAGCCCAAAATCCTCTGCAAGGCGCCTTACTTGCGCTTTTGTAAGCCCGCCAACAGGGAAAAGCACATTTTTTAGCTGGCTCTGTTTTAAGCCTGCTAAAAAGTATGACTGGTCCTTTTTTGGGTCAGCCCCGCGCAAAAGCTTAAGGCAGGCATTGCTCTTATAAAGCTGTGCATAATGACCTGTGGCTATATAGTCTGCGCCCATTGCAGAGCAAAACTCAAGAAATGCAGAAAACTTAATTTCTGTATTGCAGAGAATGTCCGGATTAGGCGTGCGGCCCTTGCTGTGTTCATCAAGGAAGTATGAAAACACGCGTTCTTTGTATTCTTTTGCGAAGTTTACCGTATAATAGGGGATGCCTAAATGGTCTGCACATGCACGCATTGCGTCATAATCTTCTGCTGCAGTGCAAACGCCGTCAGCTTCTTCTTCCCAGTTTTTCATAAAGACGCCGAGCACCTCATACCCCTCCTGCTTAAGTAAAAGCGCTGCAACAGCAGAATCAACCCCGCCTGAGAGCCCGACTATTACACGGCCTGCCATGTTTAGAGCACTGCTACGGATTTAAGCTCATAGCCCGCATCCTCAAGTGCGGCTTTAAGTTCGCTCTCGCTGCCCTCAAATGAAATATCTGCGCTTCCAAGCTGCACATTGTTTATGTCAGCGCCAAGTTCACTAAGCGCGTTTTCAACTGCCCTTATGCAGTGGCTGCAGCCCATGCCTTCGATTTCAAGCCTGTAATGGCTCATAATGTCCTCCTGTGAAGTGATTTTAGTAAAAGTATACCACGCATATAAAAAAACATGAATATGATTATGAAAAGGGGCTCTTTCAGCAATGTAACAAAAAAAGCCTTGTTTGCGTACAATATAACATCGACGTCGATACGTCGCCAATTGCTCAAAACAAGGAGGCTTAATGTATGAGCTGTTTCAATTGCAATACAGGCGATAACTGGTGGATCATTATTCTGCTTGTAATACTCTGCTGCTGCGATAATGATAGTGGTATTCTCAGGTGCCTGCGTGACCTCGTATGTGGGGATAACTTAATTTGGATAATTGCGCTGTTGCTCCTTTGTAACACCAATGCCTGCGATGACCGCCGTATGGGGCCCGTAAACCCGTGCGGCTGCTGCAACTAACTGCTAACCTCTAAAATTGCTGTGCGGCGCCATTTGGCGCCGCATTTGTTAGGGTTTATTTCTTTTTCTGCGCTTCGCCAAGCTTCTTAAAGAAGGGGAAGCTCATAGGCCATAATATCCCGCCTGCTGCTGTTATAATAAAATAGCGCACTCCGCTCTCAAGTCCGCCTGCGCCAAAAAGCGCAATAAGCGGCGCTTTAAGCAAAAGGCGCAAAGCAAGAATAAGCCCAAGCCCGAATATTGCTTTAAGCGCCTGCACCCACCACCTTGCTTCAACAGAGAAGTTTAAATAGTGTGTGTCTACCCACCATGAAAGCACAAGCGCAAGCATTGCGCCCACAATTGTAAACATGCTCTTTATTCCGTCAGCATCAAACTCTATAACATTTAAGGCAGTAACAGGTGCAAAAAGCACATAAAGCAGCGTAATTACGCAAAAGAGCGCGCCGGCGCAAAGTATAATAAATTCCGTATTTTGCGAGTTGTCTGCCTTTTTATACAAAGGTGCGGCAAGAAGAAGTAAAAGCAGCCCTGTAAGCAGCGAAACGCCGACATCCAAAGGCGTGTGAACCCCAAGGTAAAGCCTTGAAACCCCCACAAGCAAAATAAGCACAGCGCCGCCTATATAAACAAAGCGCTTTTTAAGCCAAAGCGCCAATGTGCCAAAAAGCATAAATGCAGATTGGGTATGTCCGCTTGGAAACGAATAGCCTGAGGCTGCCTCGCGGCTGCTTTGTACAATTGTAAACTCAGGGTCAAGCACCCAGGGTCTTGGAATAAGAAAAACTGCCTTTAAGAGCTGGTTAAGGCCGCTCCCAAATAGCCCCATAAAGAAGAGCCTGAAGCCCCACTTTTTATTAACGCACCAAAGTACAACAAGCCCTAAGGCAATAAGTGCGTTCTCTTCGCCAAGGAGCGTAAGCGCGCTCATGATACTGTCAAAAACCGGGGTTCTGTGCGCCTCGAAAAACCGCAGAAGTTCCATTTTTACCTCCGGCAATATGCTTAGTTATTGTATGACATCGGCGTAAACACAGCATCATCGTTTTCAAACGACCATTCGCCTGCAACGCCTCCGTGCGCTGCGCCAAGCTCTATGTGGAGCATTGTAATCCCTAAGTCAACAAGCCCGTAGCCATAGTTGCTGCCTGTTGAGCTTACACGAAGCTGCTCGCCCTCTACTGTGTACTTCCATGGCTGAGCGTTTACAGCTGAAGGCGCGCGCCTGCCGCAGTTAAGCGCAAGCTTCTGCCACTCAGGCAGCTCCCTGAGCACATCATCTGATAAACCCGTAAGCAAACTAAGCGGTTTGCGCGGTCTCGGAGTATAACTTTCTTTAGAAATGCCTATAGGCGTAATGCATGTAAGTGTTTCGCCGTCTAAAAGTGAAGCCGCGTTTTTTACGCGCTTTTTGTTGTAAATGCCAAGCCAGCAGGTGCCAAAGCCCAAAGCAGTGCATTCAAGCACAAACGCCTCGCCAAGATAACCAAGAGAGCGCATATCGGCACCCTCACTTATAAACGCGGCAAAGACGCCGGTGCCCTTAACCCTGCCCATCCCCATAATAATAGGCGAAAACGCGTGCTTGTCATACCCGAGCGCTATACGCACCCCGCGGCCGCTAAGCGCCTTTGCCTGTTCTTCAAGCGCCTCAAGCTCTCCTTGTGAGGGTTCGCCTTTATAGCTTCGAACTGCAAAGCGCTCTTTAGTTGCACTGTACCACCGTTCCATTGTAAACGCCATTTTGCACCCCCGCTTTATGTTTTCTTAAGCTCCATTTTAACCCCTGCAAAATCATTGAGCACATGCTTTAAATACTGCCCTGTGTAGCTTTCCTCTTTTGCAGCAACCTCCTCAGGCGTGCCTGCAGCAATTAAAAGCCCGCCCCTGTCTCCGCCTTCAGGGCCTAAATCAAGGATATAGTCCGCTGTTTTAATAACATCAAGGTTATGCTCTATAACAAGCACAGAGCTGCCGCCCTCGCAAAGCCGCTGCAAAATTGCGAGCAGCCGTTCCACATCTGCCATGTGAAGCCCTGTTGTAGGCTCATCAAGCACATAAAGCGTGCGGCCGGTATCCCGCCTTGAAAGCTCAGTCGCAAGCTTTACACGCTGCGCCTCGCCGCCTGAGAGCTCAGTCGAGGGCTGGCCCAGCCGAATGTAGCCAAGCCCTACGTCATAGAGGGTCTGCAGCTTTTTCGCAATGCGGGGTATTGGCGAAAAGAAGCGCAGCGCCTCCTCAACAGTCATTTCAAGCACATCCTGTATATTTTTGCCCTTATAACGCACCTCTAACGTTTCGCGGTTATAGCGCTTGCCGCGGCATACCTCGCAGGGCACATAAACATCGGGCAAAAAGTGCATTTCAATTTTTATTATACCATCGCCCTTGCAGGCTTCGCACCTGCCGCCTTTAACATTGAAGCTGAACCTGCCGTTTGTGTAGCCGCGCAGCTTAGCATCCGGAGTAAGCGCAAACACCTCGCGCACTAAATCGAAAAGTCCTGTATATGTAGCAGGGTTTGAGCGCGGCGTTCTGCCTATTGGGCTTTGGTCTATGCCTATTACTTTATCAAGGTGTTCAAGGCCGAGTATGCAGTCGCACTCCCCCGGTTTTACGCGCGCGCGGTTTAAGTCGCGCAGCAGCGTCTTTTTTACAAGCTCATTTACAAGGCTCGATTTGCCTGAGCCTGAAACTCCCGTAACGCATGTAAAGACCCCGAGTGGTATGTCAACATCTATATTTTTAAGGTTGTTTGCGCGGGAGCCTTTTACGCTTAGCCATTTGCCGTTTAGCTGCCGCCTTTTTTCAGGCACCTCTATGCGCCGTTTGCCGCTTAAAAACTGCCCTGTTATTGATTCTTCGCATAAAGCGATTTCATCGAGCGAGCCAAAGGCTACAATGTTGCCGCCATGCTCGCCTGCGCCTGGGCCTACGTCAACAATATAATCTGCAGCGCGCATCGTTTCTTCGTCATGCTCAACAACAATGAGAGTGTTGCCAAGGTCGCGCATTTGCTTAAGGGTAGAGAGCAGCCGTGCATTGTCGCGCTGATGCAGACCTATGCTCGGCTCGTCAAGAATATACAGCACGCCTACAAGACCTGAGCCGATTTGCGTTGCAAGCCTTATACGCTGCGCCTCCCCGCCTGAGAGCGTGTTCGCACCGCGCGAGAGCGTGAGATAGTCAAGCCCAACATCCATTAAAAAGCCGAGCCTGCTGTCAAGCTCTTTTAGAATTTGTGATGCTATTATGCTGTGCGAGGGTGAGAGCGTAAGCCCGCGCAAAAAGGTGCGGCTCTCATGCACGGTTGCCTCGCTTAGAGACGCGATATTCATGCCGCCTAAAGTTACAGCAAGGCTTGCGGGCTTAAGGCGCTTGCCGCCGCAGTCAGGGCAGACTATGTTTGCCATATAAGCTTCGATTTCCTGCTTTGCGCTCTCGCTTTGGGTTTCGCGGTAGCGGCGCTCAAGGTTGTTAATAATGCCCTCAAAAGGCGTGTCAAAGGTGCCTACGCCAAACTCGCGCGTGTAGGTGATATGCAGCTTTTCGCTGCCTGTGCCGTAGAGAATTGCATTTAGTGCAGCTTCAGGCAGCTCGCATACAGGCGTATCAAGCGAAAACCCGTAAGCTTCTGCAAGGCTTTTAAAGTACATGCCTGCAATGCTCTCTTTTACATCGCTTTTCCAGCCGGAAACGCTTATTGCGCCTTCGTTGAGGGAGAGCCGCCTGTCAGGCAGCACAAGCTCAGGGTCAACCTTTAAAAGCGCTCCGAGTCCTGTGCATGTAGGGCAGGCGCCAAAAGGGTTGTTGAATGAAAACATGCGCGGCGAAAGTTCCTCAATGCTTATTCCGCACTCCGCACATGCGTAGTTTTGTGAAAACAGCAGAGGCTCGCTGCCTTGAACCTCAATAAGCGCCAGGTTGTCCGCAAGCTTGAATGCAGTCTCAATAGAATCAGCAAGTCTGCTCTCTATGCCCGGCTTAATAATAAGCCTGTCTATTACAGCCTCTATGCTGTGCTTGAGCTTTTTGTCGAGTGCAGGCACATCCGCAAGGTCGTACTGAACCCCGTCCACCTTAACGCGCACATAGCCGTCGCGCTTAAGCTTTTCAAGGAGCTTTTGATGCTCTCCCTTTCTTGAGCGCACGCATGGCGCGTGCACCTGAATGCGCGTGCCCTCAGCAAGCTCCATAACTTTATCAACAACCTGGTCTATTGACTGGCGCGCAATCGGTCTGCCGCATTTAGGGCAGTGGGGAATGCCGCAGCGCGCATATAAAAGGCGGAGGTAGTCGTGGATTTCGGTAACTGTGCCTACTGTTGAGCGCGGGTTATGGCTTGTGCTTTTTTGGTCTATTGAAATAGCGGGGGAGAGCCCCTCTATATAATCTACATCCGGCTTTTCCATTTGCCCGAGGAACTGCCGCGCGTATGATGAAAGGCTTTCTACATAGCGCCGCTGCCCCTCAGCATAAATAGTATCAAACGCAAGCGAAGATTTCCCTGAGCCTGAGAGCCCTGTAAGCACAATCAGCTTGTTGCGCGGAAGCGAGAGCGTTACGTTTTTTAGATTATGCTCCCGCGCACCTTTTATAACAATGTTGTCCTGCATTTTGCTCCTAAAGTTTAACCTTAATTTTTAATTATTTTCTTGTTCTGCCCCTTGCAGGCTTTCTGCTGCCTATAGTGCCTGGCGCAGGTCTTTCAGGCGCTTTTTGAATTTCGCCCTGAAGCGACCTTATTTCATCGCGAAGCTTTGCAGCAGCTTCAAATTCAAGCGCCATTGCAGCCTCGCGCATTTGCTCATTA
>JAKJBL010000006.1:24854-29673 GCA_022707005.1 Bacillota bacterium
GTACGGGCGTTTCGGGCGCAATCTTTGTTGAAATCTCAAGTACGCTGTGCACAGCCTTTTCAATGCTTTTCGGGATAATCCCGTGCATTTCGTTATATGCGGTCTGTTTGTTCCTGCGCCTTTCGGTTTCTGTAAGCGCAGTCTGCATTGAGGGGGTCACTGCCTCAGCATAGAGTATAACTCTGCCGTCAACATTGCGCGCTGCTCTGCCTATTGTTTGTATGAGCGAAGTTGAGGAGCGCAAAAAGCCCTCTTTATCGCGTATGATTTCCATGCGCTCAATAGTTTCAATGTCGCTGTGCATATAGCGAACGCGAACACCCATTCCGTCAAGGTATTCCGTAAGGCTCTCCGCCATGCGCTTAGTAAGGGTGGTTATAAGCGTTCTGTAACCTTTTTTAGCAGTTAGGCGAACCTCGCCTAAAATATCGTCAATCTGACCTTTTACAGGACGCACTGCAACTAGAGGGTCAACAAGCCCTGTTGGGCGGATTATTTGCTCAGCAACTCTTGATGTTAGCAAAAGCTCATACTCAGCAGGTGTTGCGCTTACGCATATAACCTGATTTATGCGCTTTTCGAATTCTTCGAACTTAAGCGGCCTATTGTCGTAGGCTGAAGGTATTCTAAAGCCGAACTCAACAAGGCTGTCCTTCCTGCTTCGGTCGCCTCTGTACATGCCGCGCACCTGCGGGAGAGTGACATGGCTCTCGTCAACAAAAAGCAGAAAATCGTCAGGGAAGTAGTCGAGCAGCGTAAAAGGCGGCTGCCCGGGCTTTCTGCCGTCAAAATAGCGCGAATAGTTTTCTATGCCGCTGCAATATCCAAGCTCGCGCATCATTTCTAAATCGTAATGCGTGCGCTGCTCAAGCCGCTGTGCTTCAAGAAGCTTATTCTGCGCCTTAAGCTCCTCAACGCGAAGCACAAGGTCATGCTCAATTTCTTCCATTGATGCTTCGAGCTTTTCGCGGCTTGTCGCATAATGCGAGGCTGGGAAAACAGCAACATGGGCTCTGTCAAGCAGGAGCTCGCCCGTAAGTGCATTTACTTCGCTTATGCGCTCTATTTCATCTGCAAAAAATTCTATGCGCAGCGCTTTTTCCGACCAGTTCATAGGGAAGATTTCGAGCACATCGCCCCTGCAGCGGAAGGTGCCGCGGGAAAAATCGAAGTCATTGCGCTGATACTGGATGTCGACAAGCTTGCGCATAACCTCGTCGCGTTCAATCTGCATGCCGCGCCTTAGTGAAATTGAAAGCTTTAGGTATTCCTCAGGGTCGCCAAGCGCGTAAATGCACGAAACAGAGGCAACGATTATTACATCGCGCCTTTCGTTGAGCGCGCATGTGGCGCTGTGGCGCAGCTTGTCGATTTCATCGTTTACTGTTGCGACTTTTTCTATGTAAGTATCAGAGGCGCTTATATATGCCTCAGGCTGATAATAGTCGTAATAGCTAACAAAGAACTCAACTGCGCTGTTAGGGAAGAACTCCCTAAATTCAGAGCAAAGCTGCGCTGCAAGCGTTTTGTTGTGCGCAAGTACGAGCGTGGGCTTTTGCACACGCTCTATTACCTTTGCCATTGTAAATGTTTTTCCGCTCCCGGTTACGCCTAAGAGCACCTGGAGCCTGTCCCCTGCCAAAACGCCCTTTGCAAGCTCATCTATTGCCTGCGGCTGGTCACCCTCGGGCGTATAAGGGGCAGCCACCTTAAATTGGTTCACTAATATTTGCTCCGCCCAAAGCCTTTAGCTCGGGTTCCTTTAATTTTAGAATACATGGCTGCCATAAAGCCATGCAGTTTCCTATATGGATATTGTAGCAGATTGCATAACAAAGTTGAACAGCAATTTTATCCCTGCTTGCTTTATTTTCGCCAAGCTCCCAGCAATCCCCTGTTGTGAGGCGCATACAGCCATGATACGGTATATACAGCATAAACAGGGGGAAAGCATGGGAGCGTTATTCATTTTTTGTGCCGGTATTATACCGCTTGTGCCGCTTATTGGCGCTGAAATCTTCAGCCGCCGCAAGGACAAGATAAGGCGTAATGTATGCATAGGTCTTTTTGCGCTGCAGCTTATGCTGAGCTTTGCCTATGTGCGTATATGGTTCATATAGAGCTGTAATTATTCAATAATATATTGGCGGCCCTCCTCTGCAAGCATAGCTGCAGGGAAGTTTGTTTTAGCTTCAAGCAGCAGATTCTCCTCAACAGGCGACCCGCCCCAAATATGGGTACAAATTAAACGCCCCACTCCAGCGCGCTTTGCTAAGCTGCCTGCCTCTTTAGCAGTTAAATGCGCAGCGAACTCAGTTGTTTTTTCGTGTGAGAGCAGGTTTGTATCTGCAAGCAGAACTGAAGCGCCTTTAACAAGTGAATAGAGCCCGGGGAACATGCCTGTATCCCCTGTATAAAAGAGCCGCTTTTTGGGCTTTTCTTCCCCATAGGCATAAGCTGTGACAGCATCGTTTTCTAAGATGTCAAACCCGAAGGTGGGTACCGGGTGGAACATTTCATGCAGAGTGATACTTAGCGCGCCAAAGCGCAGCTTCATGCCGTCTTCTGCGCGAACCATGTTGAAGGTGCCGCTTGAGGCAAGGCTGCGAAATTCATATTCGGGGCTTGAGGGCGCGATTACAGTAAGCGGGGTGGGTACTTGGACGCCTCGCTTATGGAGCTGTTCGAGCGCGTAGCGAAGCACGAACATATCCGAAATATGGTCGCTGTGCAAATGTGAGAGCAGAATTGCGTCTACCTCTGTTAAAGGGCAAAACATCAAAAGGCGCGAGAGCGCGCCTGCGCCCAAATCAAAGACAAGGCGCACCTTTGCATCATGCTCCCTGTCTTTCCCCGGTACTGCAGGCGCCTCAACAAGGTAGGACGAGCATGCGCCGCCCGGCGCTGGAAACGGCCCGTAACGGCCAAGCACGGTTAGCTTCAAATTACTTCAGCTGCCTTTGCGTAAGTGTGGAGGAAGCGTCCTCCTTAGCATAGGTTTTCCCGCCTGCCAATAATAATACAGGGAGCGAGACAAGACCTGCGCCGATTAGCTGCAGCAGGTTAAAAGGCAGCCCTATTGCAGCAAGCACATAATTGCCCCTAATGAGTAAATCATAAACAAAATACCCTGCAACCATTATGCCGCCGCATAGGCATAGCCCCTTAATAAGGGTTATGACAGCGCGTTCACGCTTTTTAATATAAAGCGAAAACACAAACGCCATTACAGCCTTAATTACAAGGCTTGCAGGCGCGTATATTGCCTGCCCTACGAAAATATCTGAAAGAGCGGAGCCAAGCCCGCTTACTAAAGCGCCTAAAGGCCCGCCGAGCAAAACTGCGCTAAGATAAACGCCCACATCGCCAAGCGTCCAGTAGCCTGAGACCTGCTCCTGGTACTTGATGTCTATTCGAAGCAGCGCGCTCATAAGCACAACCACAACAAGCATAACAAGTGCAAGTATTAAAGTTTTAGTCTCTATATTTTTCATTTGCCTTGCTCCTTTAATTAGTAGGCTTTTGCAAAGTAGGTCAGCGCTTTAGCTTTTTTGCCGCAATGCGCGCATATAGTGCCAAGCTCTTTTTGCTCAAAGGGTATGCAGCGCGTTGTCGCGCCCCCTGTTTTTTCTTTTATTGCAAGCTCGCATTCCGTCTCCTTGCACCACATTGCGCGCACAAAGCCATTCTGTACGCCTTCGTTTAATTCCTCAAAGTTATGCGCATCAACAGTGCGGCTCTCTCTTAGTTTATATGCCTTTTCATAGAGCCCCCTTTGTATGTCATTAAGCATATCCTTAATTGCACGGTTTAGCCCTGCCATTGGCAAGAATTGTTTTTCGAGCGTATCGCGGCGGACAACTACGACCTGGTCTTTTTCAATGTCACGCGGACCTATTTCTATTCTTAGCGGCACACCCTTCATTTCCCACTGATTAAACTTCCACCCGGGGGATTGGTCGCTGCTGTCGACTTTTACGCGGATGCAGTCAGCTTGAAGCTCTTTATAAAGCTCCTGCGCTTTTTCGAGCACGCCCGGCTTATGCTGAGCAACAGGGAGGATAACTGCCTGTATAGGCGCAACTTTAGGCGGCAGCACAAGCCCGCGGTCGTCCCCATGTACCATAATGAGCCCGCCTATCATACGGGTCGAGCTGCCCCACGAGGTCGTGTTGCAGTATTCAAGCTTGCCTTCTTTGCTTAAATACTGTATATCGTAGCCTTTTGCAAAATTATCCGCCATATTGTGCGAGGTGCCGAGCTGGAGCGCCTTGCCGTCTTGCATCATGGCTTCCATTGTATAAGTTGCATACGCACCCGCGAATTTTTCCTTTTCGCTCTTTCTGCCTGTAATAACGGGGATTGCAAGCACGTTTTCTGCAAATTCTTTATATACATCAAGCATGCGCATTGTTTCTTCCTGCGCTTCTTCAAAAGATGCGTGCGCTGTATGCCCTTCCTGCCAGAGGAACTCGCTTGTGCGCAAAAACGGGCGCGTGCTTTTTTCCCAGCGCACAACATTGCACCATTGATTCATAAGCACAGGCAGGTCGCGGTAGGATTGAATCCACTTTGCGTACATAGAGCCTATGACAGTTTCGCTTGTGGGCCTAATTGCAAGCCGCTCTGTTAGTTTTTCGTTGCCGCCGTGGGTTACCCACGCAACCTCAGGCGCAAAGCCTTCTACATGCTCCGCTTCTTTTATAAGCAGGCTTTCCGGGATAAAAAGCGGGAAGTAGGCGTTTTCGTGCCCCGTTTCTTTAAAGCGCCTGTCCATCTCAGCCTGGATAAGCTCCCAGACGCCGTAGCCATAGGGTTT
>JAKJBL010000070.1 GCA_022707005.1 Bacillota bacterium
TGAGGACGATTTCTTTTACCCGCCGGGCGCGCGTATAAGCCCAAACGGCATGTATTATGACGACGGCTCAGGCTGGAAGTTCGCTAAATATGCACTCGCCTTTAACGCAAAAGGCGATATCCTCGGCTATGCTGCAAGCGAGGTAACAGGCTTAGCACCCGGCTCCGCTGTGCCAGGGTTTGAAGAAACCGCCTAAAGGCTAAAAATCCAAGGGGTTATTTATAAAGCGGGCGATTGATAATCGCCCCTACATGTTTTGCGACGATATAGTGATTGATAATCGCCCCTACATATTGCATAACAACACAGCGGGCGATTGATAATCGCCCCTACATATTTTGCAACGATATTGAGTTTAATTCCCGCCCGTACATTAACAGGCGGGAATTTTTACGCTTTGCAAAGCGCCTGTTATTGTTGGTATAATACGCGTATTGCGTGAAAGGACTTTGGCGTGTGAAATCTCAAAAAAAGCTTGTGCTTATTAGCGAAGCCGCGCTTTTGCTTGCAGGCGTCATTTGGGGCAGCGGCTTTGTTGTTATGAAGAATTCGCTTGAGGCGCTCAGTATAAACTGGCTTATTTGCCTGCGCTTTGTGCTTGCTGCTCTTGTTACCTCTGCCTTTGTCTTTAAGAAGCTCCTTAAAGGCGGCAAAGCCCTGCTTAAAGCAGGTGCTGTTTGCGGCGGGCTTATGTACCTTGCCTTTGTTGCGCAAACAGAGGGGCTTAGCCGCACAACCGCAGGCAATAACGCGTTTTTAACAGCTGCCTATGTAGTGCTCGTGCCGTTTTTTCAATGGGCTCAAACTAAAAACAGACCTTCTCCCAATGCGGTTTTGGCAGGCTTTTTATGCCTCTTTGGCGTAGGTATTCTTGCCTTAAAGGGCGATTTTTCAATAAATGTAGGCGATGCGCTTACTCTGCTTTGCGGCGCGCTTTATGCCATGCACCTTCTTGCAATAAGCGGCTATATTAAAAAGGGCGTCGATATGCTAAGCTTAACTGCAATGCAGTTTATATTTACTGCGCTTTTTGCCTTTTTGGCTGCGTTTGTTTTTGAAGCAGCTCCGCCTCTAATTGCCATTTTTAACCCGAAGACCCTTTTCCCGCTCTTTTACCTTGGGCTTATTTGCACCCTGCTTGCGCTGCTTTTGCAAAACATAGGCCTAAAGCACGCGCCGCCTGACCACGCCTCGCTTTTAATGAGCACAGAAGCGCCCTTCGGCTTTATTTTCGGCATGATTTTCCTTAACGAGCCGTTTTCTCTGCGTTTCCTGTTTGGGGCAGCATTTATAGCAGCCTCAATTGTAATATCCGCAAAAGCAGGCGAAAAGCAGCTGGAAGAAAGCGCGGCAGTTGAACCCGAAGAAGCGCTTTAAGCTATTCCTTTACAAGCGTGCGCTCAAAATGTTCAAGCCTTAAAACGCGCGCCATTGTTTTATACATAATAAGTGTAATAATCCCATTTACACCTGCCTTTATTGCGTTAAAGGGAATGATTATCGGCAGAAGCATATTTACAACAGCCTGCCTCGGCACCCCCATAAAATGAACTGTAAAAACAAGGTTAAGCGGTATCATCATCAGCACCATTGAAAGCGCGCCTGCAAAAAGCCCTAAAAATGCGCCTTTTCGCGTGTGCAGCGCTTTATAAATATAGCCTGCAGCAAGCACAAAGGAGCCTGTTGCAATAAAGTGCATTAAGCAGCCTATAAAGCCGCTTTGCGGCGATATGAGCAGCCATTGCAAAACGCTTACTGCGCCTGTGAGCAAAAGCCCGCAAAGAGGCCCGTATAGGAAGGTGCCTATAAGTATGGGCACATCCGCCATATCGTACTCAAGGAAGCTCGCAGAAGGGAAGATTGGAAAATGTATGAAGTATACAAGCAGCAGCGAAAGCCCTGTGAGCATACCCATGTGAACAAGCCAGCGCGTTTCTTTTTTCATTTAAAAGCTCCTTAAAAATAATAAAATGCGTCCCTTGCTTTAGGGGCGCATAAAAAGCCTGCGAAATAATTCGCGCTTCTCCCATCCGGACTATACCGTCGGCGCCAAAATCGCATTGGCTCGGCCATGGTTTACCCATGGCTTGCGGGCTCGTCAGCAGCTGTTGCTGCTGCATTACCGCCGGTGGGGACTTTCACCCCGCCCCGAAGCATCGTTAAAAGCATAGCATATCTTTTATTAAAGCGCAATGCATATGAGGCGCAAAGTTAATATATAGCGTTGAGTGCTTTCACTAATCCTCATTCTTCGTTTACATCCGACTGTTTTCGTTTTACAATAGATGCAGAGACGTATGCAAAGGCATTTATAAAAGGAGGCGTTTTTGGAAAACCGCGAAAAACAACCTGGAATTTTAGCAGCCCTGCTTTCTGGGCTCTTAGGGGCGTTAAGCTTTCTTTTTCCGCCGCTGCTTTTTGTTTCTGGAGGCAGTTTCAGCTATATTTTAATAAGCGGCGGGTTTTTTAAGACGGCAGTTTCCTTAGCTGTGTGCGCTGGTCTTGCCTATTTTCTCTTTGGCGCAAGCGGGCTTTTGGTGCTTGCGCTTATGCTGCCTGTTGCAGTATGCCTTTACATCATGCTAAAGCGCAAGGCGCCTTATTTTGAAACAGCTCTTATACTCTCAGGTCTTTATGCAGGCATACTTTATCTTTTAATAAATGCAGTCGACCTTCTTGCAGGCAACAGCGCGTTTTATACGCTCACAGAGCTTTTTAAAGCAATGTGGAATGAATATGCTGAGCTAGCGTCTAATCTTCCCGGCGTTTTGGATGCACAAAAGCTTAAGGCGTTCAGGCTTTTCGGCAGCTCGCTTTTTGCTAAGCTCCCAATTATAATGCCTGCCGCAATCTGCTCTATAAGCGCGTTTATGGGGCTCTTTAACATGCTTATATGTACTCGGCTTTTAAAACGCACAAAGGCTGATTTAAAAAGTATGCGCGAATTCGCACTTTGGCGTCTGCCAAAAAGCTTTATTCAGGGCTTGGGGCTTATGGCAGCAGGCACTGTTTTAGCCTCGTTTTTAAATGTGCCTGCAATGGATGCAGTTGTGCCTGCCGTAATAGCAGTTGCTCTAATTCCTTTTAGCGTACAGGGGCTGTCTACGCTTTGGTTCTTTGTTCGTCTTCGCCCTTATAGAGCAACTCTAATTAAGGTTTTGCTCATTGTAATAGTAGCAGTCTCGTTTCCGCTTAGCATCTTCTCTCTTGCGCTTGTAGGCGTAATAGAGCAGCTGCTCAAGCTAAGAAAGCGGATTATAGATAAAATTAATAACTCGGGCAACTAAGCGGGCAGGGGGGTGCAAAAGCAATGGACAGGCAGCCGCAGGCTGTGCTAATTCCAATAGCTGTTCTTTTGGCGCTCCTTTGCTGCCTTCTGCTTTTGGTTTCGCCGCTTGTGGCAGCAATTGCTGCTGTATGCAGCTTGGCTGTGTTTTTAAGCAGCCTTATTCGCCTTAGGCGCATAAGCCGCCTCCGGCAGCAGGCAATGGACAGCGTATTTTCAGAAAACGCGACTGCGGCAGGTCAGCTTATTTCCGCAGTCAACGTTCCTTGCATGGTCTTTGAGGCAAGCGGAAGAATAATCTGGCGCAACCAGGCAATGAAGAAGCTTTACAGCGGCCTAAGCCTTAGCGGGCTTCCTCAGGCGTGTTCGCCAAAAGCGCAGAGCCAGGCAGTAACTATTGAATTTGGCGGCGGCGTATATCAGGTTATTTCAATGCCTGTTGTGCGAGAGCATGCAAAGGGACTCACCTTTCAATACTGGCTCAACAGGACTGACGCAGAGCATTACCGCAGGCTTTTTGAAGAGCGAATGCCCTATGTCGCGCTCATATATGTTGACAATTACGAGGATTTAAGCGCGGATTTGCAGTTTCGCCGCAGCAATGTGCTTACTGAAGTAGAGCGGCTTGTCAGTGAAACTGCAGCAAAGTTAGGGGGCATATATTCCCGCTATGACAATGTGCGCTATCTTGTAGTGTTTGAAGCCGAAAAGCTCAAGCTCCTCGAAAGCGAGCAGTTCGCGCTTTTAGAGCAGGTGCGCACAATTGACACAGGTACGGACAGGCATGTGACTGTTTCTATTGCAGTAGGCGCAGCTTCGCGGCTTCTTGAAGCTGATACTGATGCATGCATGGCAATGGATCTTTGCTTAGGCCGCGGCGGCGACCAGGCTGTTGTTAAGCGCGGAGCTGGCTATACTTTCTATGGCGGCAGAAAGCAGCTTGAAAGCGGTCAGTCGCGCGTAAGAACCCGCCTTTTTGCTAAGGCGCTCCGTCAGCTTATGGAAACCTCGACTGATGTCTTCATTATGGGGCATAAACAGCCGGATATGGATTGTATAGGTGCTGCGCTCGGCATTGCGCGCTGCGCAATGCATATAAATTCTCGGGCATACATAGTGCTTGACCAGGTAAATCCCACTATATCTCAGGCAGTTGAAATAATCCGCGAAAACCCGATATATTCAGGTATGCTCCAGCCGCCTGAGACAGTAAAGGCAATGTTAAGGCCAAGCTCAGTGCTGATTGTTGTCGATACCCAGCGCGCAACATCTACGCTTGCGCCAGAGCTTATAGAAAACGCGTCAAAGCTCGTTATTATAGACCATCACAGGCGCAGCGCGGATTATATCGAAAACGCAACGCTCAATTATTTGGAGGCAAGGGTTTCCTCAACAAGCGAGCTTGTAACTGAGACTCTGCAGTATTTTCACGAGAGCATCAGACCTACTGCTTTTGAATGCAGCGCGCTTTTAGCGGGTATAACGGTTGATACAAGGCATTTTGCCTTTAATGTAGGCAGCCGCACATTTGAGGCAGCAGCGTTTTTACGCCAGCATGGGGCTGATATAGGCATGGTCAAGCTCATGTTTCAAGACGATAAGGAGACTTATTCAAACCGCGTAGAGGCAGTTAGAAACGCAGAAACAATAAGCCCTGGCATCGCGCTCTCAAAATGCCGCGACGGCATAAAAAACGCGGCGCTCATAGCAGCGCAGGCAGCAGACGCGCTTGTAGGCATACGCGGTATAGAAGCTGCGTTTGTGCTTGGCAGCGAGCCGTCTTCAATAAGCGTGAGCGGGCGTTCCTTAGGCAGAATAAATGTGCAGGTCGTGCTTGAGCGCATTGGCGGCGGCGGTCATTTGAACATGGCTGCAGCACAGCTATCAGGCGTAGCGCTTGAGGATGCGTATGCGCTTGTTAAGGCGACTGTGCTTTTGCATTTAAAAGAACTCGAGCAAACAGGAGGTTGAAGATATGAAGGTATTATTAGAACAGGATGTAAAGGGCGCCGGCAAAAAGGGGCAGATTGTTGAAGTAAGCGACGGCTATGGCCGCAACTTCCTGCTGCCGCGCAAGCTTGCAAGCCCTGCTGATGCTGCCTCAATAAACGCTGCAAATATCCGCAAATCCGCAGCGCAGCATAAAAAGTTCCAGGAAGGGCTTGAAGCGAGGGAGCTTGCCCAAAGGCTTTCAGGGCTTAGCGTAGTTGTTAAGGCAAAGGTGGGCGAGCATAAAAAGCTCTTTGGCTCAATAGGCGCAAAGGAGATTTCCGCTGCGCTTTTAGCTCAGCACGGCATTGAGGTAGACAGAAAAAAGCTTACTCTTGGCGAGCCTATTAAAAGCCTCGGCAAAAGGAGCATTGGCGCAAAGCTTTTTCCAGGTACTGAAGCATCGTTTACTGTTGATGTTGTAGCTGAAGAATAAGCTAAGCTAAACTAAGGTTTTGGGGGATATATGGAACTAGCCGGGGAAAACGAACAGCTTGGTCATGCGCCGCACAGCCAGACTGCTGAAATTGCGGTGCTTGGGAGCATGCTCCTTGATGCGGCAGCTTTAGACAGCAGCTTAGAGCAGCTTGTGCCGGGCGACTTTTATTTGCCTGCAAACCAGGATATCTTTGCGTGCATGGCAGCGCTTAGGGAAAAGGGAGCGCCTGTTGATTCAATTTCGTTAATAACTGAGCTTGACAGATTAGGCAAGCTTAGACAGGTGGGCGATGTAGGGTATATTACAGACCTCACTATAAAAACGATTTCTGCCTCTGAATCTGATTATTATATTAACCTCGTTACAGAACATTCCATGCAGCGCCAGCTCATTCGCGCAGGCAACTTAATTGCGCGCGATGCAATGGATTCTGAACGCGACATAGAGCAGGTTTTAAGCGATGCTGAACGCCGCGTGTACGATATTACCTTAAAGCGGGCGCAGGACTCTCTTTTGCCTGTGCAGGACTCTATGTATGACACATACGCGCACCTTGGCGAGCTTATGACGCGCCAGGGGCAGCTTATAGGCGTATCAACAGGCTTTGTAGACCTCGACAGAAAAACGTCGGGCTTAAAAAAGTCCGATTTAATTATAATTGCAGGCCGCCCTGCAATGGGAAAAACGAGCCTTGCGCTAAACCTTGCTCAGCACGCTGCGCTACGCGAGGGCAGAACGGTTGTTGTGTTCTCCCTCGAAATGGGACGCGAACAGCTTATAACGCGCATTTTCAGCTCTGAAGCTGAGGTAGATATGCAAAAGCTCATTACAGGCACAATGAGCGAAAGCGAGCTTATAAAAGTATCCGAGGTGCTTGAACCTCTTGGTAAAAGCAAGCTGTTCATAGATGATTCCGCAGGTGCAACAGTGCCCGAAATCCGCTCTAAATGCCGCAGGTTAAAAGCACGTCACGGGCTTGACCTTTTAGTTATTGACTATCTCCAGCTTATGCGCTCGCAAAAAAAGACTGAAAACCGCCAGCAGGAGGTTTCGGATATTACAAGGTCGCTTAAAATCCTTGCGCGCGAGCTCGATGTGCCTATTGTGCTTCTCTCGCAGCTCTCACGCGAACCAGAAAAACGCAAGGACGACCACAGACCGCTCCTTTCGGATTTAAGAGAGAGCGGCGCAATAGAGCAGGACGCAGATATAGTGCTTTTGCTCTACCGCGGGCAGGTTTATGACGAGGATGTCCAAAACATTGCGGAAGTCAACATTGCAAAGCACAGAAACGGTCCAACAGGCACAATAGAGCTTTGC
>JAKJBL010000071.1 GCA_022707005.1 Bacillota bacterium
TCGCCCTGCCGCCCGCTTCTGCCGCGCAGCTGATTATCTATACGCCGGCTCTCATGCCGCTCTGTGCCTATAATATGGAGCCCGCCGAGTGCTACTACTCTTTCATGCTCTTTGTCAGTTTCGTTTTTATATTCCTGGTACAGTGTTTCATATCTTTGCCTTGCTGATAGGATTTCTTCGTCTGAAGTTTCCGCATGGCTTGTAGCTTCTTCTATAAGCTGCTCCTCAAGCGCCTCGCGCCGCATTTGCTCCCGCGCCAAATAATCCGGGTTACCGCCTAAAAGTATATCCGTGCCGCGGCCTGCCATGTTTGTAGCGATTGTAACTGTGCTGAGCTTGCCTGCCTGAGCTACGATTTCTGCCTCTTTAGCGTGCTGCTTCGCGTTTAGCACCTTGTGCTTTATGCCGCGGCGCGAAAGAAGCGCGCTTAAATATTCGCTGCGCTCAACTGATATTGTGCCTACAAGTATTGGCTGGCCGGTTTTATGCACTGCCTCGATTTCCTCAACAACAGCTCTGTACTTGCCTTTCTCGCCCATATAAACTATGTCGTTGTTGTCAAGGCGAATCATTTCTCTGTTTGTCGGGATTTCTACAACGTCAAGGTTGTAAATTGCCGTAAACTCCGCTTCTTCGGTTTTTGCGGTACCCGTCATTCCGGAGAGCTTTTTATACATTCTAAAGAAGTTCTGGAAGGTTATTGTAGCAAGCGTTTTATTCTCGCGCTCAACCTTAACCCCTTCTTTCGCCTCAAGCGCCTGATGAAGACCTTCGCTGTAGCGCCTGCCGAGCATAAGGCGGCCTGTAAATTCATCAACAATTATTACCTGACCATCCTGCACAACATAGTCTACATCGCGGCCAAAAATCGAATGCGCCTTAAGCGCCTGCAGAATATGATGGTTAAGCTCTGTGTTTTCTGTATCTGCAAGGCTTTCTACGTTAAAAAACGACTCTGCTTTAGCTATCCCCTGTTGGGTTAGCTGCACTGTCCTCGCTTTAATATCAACCATATAGTCGCCCTGTTCAGGCTGTTCTTCTTCCATAAGAAGCTCGGTACGCGTCTTTTTTTCAATATTAGGGCCGCGCGTGAGCTTAAGCACAAACCGGTCTGCCTTTTGGTAAAGCTCAGTCGTCTTCTCGCCCTGACCTGAAATAATAAGCGGAGTACGCGCTTCGTCAATGAGTATGCTGTCAACTTCATCAACTATTGCATAGGCAAGCTCACGCTGAACCATATTTTCGCGGTAAACGACCATATTATCGCGCAAATAGTCAAAACCAAGCTCATTATTTGTGCCGTAGGTTATATCAGAGGCATAGTTTGCCCTGCGCTCGTCATTATCAAGCCCATGCACAATAACCCCTACACTAAGCCCGAGGAAACGGTGTATTTTACCCATCCATTGCGCGTCGCGGCGCGCAAGATAATCGTTGACTGTTACAATATGCACCCCGTGACCGCTTAGCGCGTTTAGGTATGCAGGCAGGGTGGCTACAAGGGTTTTGCCCTCGCCTGTTTTCATTTCAGCTATACGCCCTTGGTGGAGCACTATACCGCCAATAAGCTGTACGTCAAAATGACGCATTCCAAGCGTGCGCACAGACGCCTCGCGCACAACAGCAAACGCTTCAGGCAAAATATCATCGAGCGTTTCGCCCTCATTAAGCCTTTGCCTAAACTCCTGCGTCTTTTTGCGAAGCTCAGAGTCGCTAAGCGCCTGCATTTGCGGCTCGAGCGCGTTAATTCTTAGAACAATCGGCGAAAGCTTTTTTAGCTTTGCCTCAGGGCTAGTGCCAAGCAGTTTATCAAACAACCCCATCTTTAAACCCTGCGCTTTATGCGCAGCCTCCGATTCAACATTCCAATTATTATAGCATGTTGCACAACTTCAACACAACGCGAAGACCTTATAAACCTTGAACTAAGCTTGAACAGGTCAAGTCAGAAGCGTGACAACTTGCAATCTCTAAAGCTTGCTATATGATATAATTATTAAGTCCCGCCTTTATCAAAAGCCCTAAAAATCTCAATGCCCTTAGGAGCAGGTTATGAAAAAATGCAGAATTACAGTTATGAAAAAAGCGCTTTATAAAGATTTAATCGCAAAATATGAAAATCCAAAAGAACACGCATGTACTTTAGAGGAAGGCCAGGTTTTTATAGCTAACGGCTGGAAAGCTCCAAATGGGCTTTGCACAAGCGCATGGGAAAGCATGTCCCCCTTTGTTATGACGCTTGCGCACGGAGGCGGGGATTTCTATGACGGCTGGATGAAAAACAAAACTTCGGCTATGGTTTCGTGCAATGACGGCTTCAGGCCTGTAAGCTTTTTAATTGAGGCGCTTGATGAAGAGGCGGATTGACTGCAGCAAGGCGCAAGCTAACCCGATAAGGCGCCTTAACCTGTAACTTTAACAGCATCGACTATATCATCATCAAGCATTACAAGCGCAAGCACAGCGCCTTTACTTAGGCGCGGCTCAATGCGCACCTGCTCTGTGCTAAAGCTCTGCTTTTCCCCATGGCGCCTGCTTAAAACAAACTCAAAGGGCTCACGCACATAAAAGGCTTTGACAAGCCTGGTGCCGTTCGAGCCGTTCTTTTTAAAGTCAAATGTCTTAACGCCTTTTCCGTTTCTGCCTTGGAGCTCATAGTCAAAAAGCAGGCTGCGCTTTGCATAGCCGCGGTCTGAAATGCAAAGAATCTCGCCCTCGTCTTTTACCTGCATTGCGGCAAGCACATTGTCGCCCGCTTCGAGCTTTATGCATTTTACGCCTGAGGCTATTCTGCCCATAACTGGCACTGATTCGAGCAGGAAGCGAATGCTCATGCCGTCTTTTGTTATAAGCAGAAGGCTATCCTCAACGCATTTTGCAACAGAGAGCACAAGCGCGCCTTCTTTTAAGTTGATTGCTGCAACCCGCTTGTTGCGGCTTGCGTATTCGCTTGCAAGGGAGCGCTTTACATATCCGGATGATGTAATAAAAATATACTCGCCTTCATCGTCTTCAATAAAAGCCGCAACAATGCGTTCGCCCTCTTCAAAAGGTAAAAGCGCGGCAAGGTTGTTAGGCCTGGCTGCAGGCTTTGTTTCATTGAGACTTTCAACAGGCAGGGTCAGGCAGGCGCCGCGGTCAGTAAAGAGTCGAAACGACTTATCGGTTGAAGTTTCAATAGAAAACAGCGGCTGTTCCTCCAAGCTGCCGTTTGCATTTCTTAAAGCTACGCGGCGCGCGCGAAGCCCCTCAAAAAATGTAACAACAACATCCTCAACAACCTTTAAAGCAGTTTCGTCAACCTGAATTTCGCTTTCTGCATTTATAAGAGTTGTTCTTCTTGGTACATTATGCTTTTGCTTAATTTCCAAAAGCTCTGAACGAATAAGCGCCATAAGCTTTTTTTCAGATGCAAGAATGGCTTTAAGGCGTACTATAAGCGCGAGCACCTCGTTATATTCTTTTTCGATTGCGAGCATTTCGAGGTTCGTAAGCCGTGCAAGCCGCAAATCGAGAATTGCCTGCGCCTGAAGCTCGCTTAAGCCAAACTTTTCAATAAGCCCTTCGCGTGCAGCTTTCGGGGTTTTGCTCTTGCGAATAAGCGCAATCACCTCGTCAAGGTTCCGCTTTGCAATCATTAAGCCCAATAAAATATGCTCGCGCTTTTGCGCGTTTTCAAGCTCGTATTTAGTGCGGCGTGTTACTACATCGCGCTGGTGGCTGATATAGTGGCTTATAAGCGCTTTAAGACCCATTTGCTGCGGTCTGCCGTCTGCGATTGCGACTATGTTCACGCCAAAGGTACACTGCAAGTCGGAATACTTGAACAAATAGTTGAGGATTTGCTCTGCTTCAGCATCTTTTTTAAGCTCAATAACAGCGCGCATTCCGCTTCTGTCGCTCTCATCGCGTATATCCGCGACTCCTGAAAAGAGCAGCTTCTTTTCCTGGGTTATTAAAAGAATCTTTTCAAGCATTGCAGCTTTATTTACCTGATAGGGAAGCTCGGTAATAACAATCAGCGTTTTCCCGTTTTTAAGCGTTTCAAAATGCGTTTTTGCGCGCATTATGAGCCTGCCGCGGCCTGTTGCATAAGCTTCGATAAGTTCTTCTGAGTTAAGAAGGTAGCCCCCTGTAGGAAAATCCGGACATTTAATATGCTTCATCAGCTCGTCAAGTGAAATATTAGGGTTTTCAATTTGGGCAAGGGTAGCGTCTATTGTCTCGCCAAGATTATGCGGCGGGATATTAGTAGCAAGCCCGACTGCAATGCCTGCTGCGCCATTGACAAGCAGGTTCGGGAAGCGGCCGGGAAGGACAGTCGGCTCTTCGAGAGTATCGTCAAAGTTTAGAGTAAACTCAACTGTATCTTTTTCAATATCGCGCAAAAGCTCCATTGCAAGCGGCGTCATCCGCGCCTCTGTATAGCGCATAGCTGCTGCAGCATCTCCGTCAATTGAACCGAAGTTCCCGTGCCCGTCAACAAGCGGGCAGCTCATGTTGAAGCTTTGCGCCATGCGCACCATTGCATCATATACTGAGCTGTCGCCGTGAGGATGGTATTTACCGAGCGTATCCCCAACAATGCGCGCGGATTTTCTATGCGGTTTATCAGGCGTTAAAGAAAGCTCAAGCATTGTATAAAGGATTCTGCGCTGTACGGGCTTTAAGCCATCCTCAACGCGAGGGAGCGCGCGCTCAAGAATAACGTATTCTGCATAGGGCATTATGCTCTCGTGCATTACCTCGTCCATGCTGCGCTCAAGGATTGTTTCGCCGCGCTGCGGCTGCGGCTTCTTTGGCATTTAGTTCACCTCTAAGTAATATGCGTTCCTAGTCAGAGTCTTAGCGAAAGCCTGAGAGCTAGCTGTTAGCTGCGGGTTTTTCGCTTTGCGCATAGCCCTTTTCTAAAAAAGCATCGCGTTTGTTGAAGTTTGCAAATTCGCTTATATATTCCTTGCGGGAATGTACTTTGTCGCCCATTAAAACTGTAACAATATGCTCAACATCCGCCGCATCCTCAATGCCTACACGGATTAAAGAGCGGCAGTCTGGGTTCATTGTAGTTTCCCACAACTGAGAAGGGTTCATTTCGCCAAGCCCTTTATAGCGCTGCACGAGATAGCCGCGGCCAAGCTCTTTTGCTGCAAGCGCAAGCTCAGCCTCGTTGTACGCGTATATAACGCGCTCTCCTTTATGCACTTTATAAAGCGGCGGCAGCCCTATATAAATATGGCCGTTCATAATTAGCGGCTTCATGTACCTGTAGAAAAAAGTCAAAAGAATTGCGCGGATATGCGCGCCGTCCTGGTCAGCATCAGAGAGGATTATGACTTTTTCGTATTTTCTTTGGGCAAGGTCGAAGTCCTCCCCTATTCCTGTGCCGAGCGCTGTAATTATGCTTCTGAATTCTGCGTTTTCAAGCACCTGGTCAAGGCGCTTCTTTTCTACATTAAGCGGCTTGCCCCTGAGCGGGAGAATTGCCTGAAAGCTTCTGTCCCTCCCCTGCTTTGCAGAGCCGCCTGCAGAATCGCCCTCAACTATAAATAGCTCGTTCTTTTGTATGTTTCTGCCTGTGCAGCTTGAAAGCTTCCCTACAAGCGGCGCGTTTTCGAGTTTGTTCTTTTCGCGCGCTACGCTTTTCGCCTTCCTTGCCGCCTCGCGCGCATGCGCTGCCTTTTGAGCCTTTTCCGCTATGCGGCTGGCTGTTTCTGAATTTTTTAAATCCTCAAGGAAGGGTATGAGCTGCTCCATGACAACATATTCAACAGCAGGGCGCGCCTCTGTATTGCCAAGCCTTGTCTTTGTCTGCCCCTCAAACTGAATGGTTTTCATTTTAAGGGAGAGTACTGCAGTTAGGCCCTCGCGGAAATCCTCGCCTGAAAGAGAGGCGTCTTTTTCTTTAAGCACGCCTGTACGGCGGCAATAATCGTTAAGCACTTTTGTAAGCGCAGCCTTAAAGCCTGTTTCATGCATCCCGCCCTCAGTTGTAGGGATATTGTTCACATAGCTGAAAATGCTCTCAGCATAGCCGTCATTATGCTGCATCGCGACCTCAACTGCAATGCCGTCTTTTTCGCCCTTAAAATATATGGGCGCAGGATAGAGCGCAGTTTTATCAGCGTTTAAGAAGGCGACAAAATCAGTTAATCCGCTTAAAAAACAGTATTCCGCCTCGCGCTTTTGTTTGCGTAAATCTATAAGGCGCATAATAATGCCGCGGTTAAGGTAGGCAAGCTCGCGCATACGCCTCGAAATCAGCTCAAAGTTCATTTCTGTGCTTTCAAAAACACGCTCGTCAGGCTTAAACGTTACAACAGTCCCTTGCTTCCTCGTGCGGCCAACCTCTTTAAGCGGCGCTTTAGGGCGGCCGGGGTGGAGCTTGCCGCTGCTGTCAACTAAAGGCTCAAACTCCTGCATATACGCGCGCCCCTGAGTAAAGACCTCTGCGCGCAAATAGCTTGAGAGCGCATTTACAACGCTTGCGCCAACTCCGTGCAGCCCGCCCGAATACCCGTAAGAGTCGTTTCCGAACTTCCCGCCTGCGTGGAGCTGTGTAAAAACGAGCTCGACGCCCGAGACCCCGTGTTTTTCATGTATGCCTACAGGAATTCCCCGCCCGTCATCAGTAACTGTAACAGTTCCGTCGCGGCCTAGCACGATTTCAACAAAGCTGGCATAGCCGTTTGCAGCCTCGTCTATTGCATTATCAACAAGCTCCCAGAGAATATGATGAAGGCCGCGGCTTCCGGTTGTGCCGATATACATGCCAGGGCGCATGCGCACAGCCTCAAGCCCTTCCATGACCTGAATATTTTCTACGCTGTATTCCATTTCATCCCTCCGAGTAGATTAAAGCGGTTCTGCTTGCACTTTGAGAGCGTCTTCATCAGGTGTGCTTTGCGCCGCTTGCTCCAACGCCTCTCTTT
>JAKJBL010000072.1 GCA_022707005.1 Bacillota bacterium
TACGGGTCACAGTTTGCATTTGGGTTAAAGGCATTGCCATTGCTTACATTGAGCGCATCAATGCCCTTTTGCACGAGAAAGCGCCCAATTTCCAACCCATCCTCAAGTGTCAGCGTACCTTCGATTTCTTTTGTCATTTCATCGCCGCTTATGCGCACTGAAATTGGAAAGCCGCGCCCAAGCGCAGCGCGAATAGAATCAATTATTTCACTAAGAAACCGGATGCGGTTTTCAAAGCTCCCGCCGTATTCATCGCTGCGCCTGTTGTAGTAAGGGCTTAAAAACTGGGTTATTAAGTAAGAATGCGCACCGTGGAGCTCAATTCCATCATACCCTGCTTTTTGTGCTCTTAGCGCTGCTTCTAAAAACTTTTCTTGAGTTTGCCTGATTTGTTCAAGCGTCATTGCGCTTGGCGCCGGAGCACCTGTAAATAGCGGAACTTCGCTTGCGCTTATCGCCCGATTGCCGCTGTATGCGCTTTTTGATGCAGACCCCGCATGGTGAAGCTGCGCAAAGATTTTGGCTCCGTATGCATGAACAGCTTCAGTCAGCGCCTCATGGCTTTTAACTTGATAATCCTGGCTTAGCCCGAGCATATTCGGCGCAGGCATGCTGTAAACATGGTCAACCCCGATATATTCAGTAATAATAAGCCCTACGCCGCCTTTTGCACGCTCTGCATAGTAGCGGATAAGCTGCATGGAAGCAGTGCCGTCATGGTTTGCGAAATTAGTTGCCATAGGACTCATAACAGCCCGGTTTTTTAGCTCTAAAGAACCTATTTTGCCTTTTTCAAACAATCTTTTGTATGCCATAAGAATACCTCCCGAGTAGCTGTTGGCAGTTTGTTTGTGCTGTGCTATTGTTCGTTTTTAAATCCTTCGCCATGTACAGAAGTTGCATCGGAGAGAATTGTGAACGCGAAGGGGTCGAGTTCGTGAATTACCTGCAAAGTTAAAGAAACTTCGCTTCGCCTTGCGATAGTCATAAGTACTGACTTAGCTTCACCTGTAAAGCCGCCTAAGGCAGGCAGCACTGTTACTCCTCTGCCCATTTCCTGCGCCAACCGCTTTAAAAGCGCGTCTGCCTGTGTTGTAACAATATAAACAACCTTTGCATGGTCTACGCCCTGCTGTATTGCATCTATGGTTTTACTTGTTATAAAAAGTGTAACAAGCGAATAAAGCGCAACCTCAATATTTTTAAAGACAAGCGCTGCAAAAAGCACAATTGCCGTATCAATAAGCATTAGCAGCTGCCCCATTGAAAGCCCATGGTGCAGCTTAACAAGCATCAGCCCCAAGAGGTCTGTACCGCCTGTGCTTATGCCGCGGCTTAAAAGTATTCCAAGCCCTGCGCCCATTACTACGCCCCCCATAAGTGAGGCAAGCAATATATTATTGGTATAGCCCGGCAAAATGACGCTAAAGATATCTATTCCAAATGAAAGCAGAATTGTAGCTGTAAATGTTTTTGCAAGGGGTTTAAGCCCGAGCCTGCGCCAGGCAAGCACTAAAAGCGGAATATTAAAAATGAGCATCAGCATGCCTACCGGCATTTTCACAATATGCGAAAGCGCAGTTGAAATGCCGGAAACTCCGCCTGGAGCAATATCATTGGGTATTGTAAACATAGAGAGCCCGAGCGCGACAAGCCCGCTCCCTATTACGAGGATAAGCGCATCAAGAAAATACTTTACGGATGCTTTTTGCATTCGCATGCCTTCCTAATTAAACTCTCCGCTTAACCAAAAAGGTCTGTTTAAGCTTTTCGCACTACTCTATTCGGCGTGCGCTTACCACAAAGCGCGAGTTGTCGTATTCATAAGTGCAGGTCGAAAGCGTCAGCACCTGGTCGCTCGGCTTAATTGTGATGTTCTGGTCATACATACTGTACTTTGAGCCTTTGGCAAAGTCGATTACATCGTTCATTACGTCAGCAAAGTTTTGGTCTGAGCCAAAACGCGTATGTATATAGTATGGGCCGCCCGCGTGCCAGACGTACGCAGTATAGACTTCCCACTTTGTTTCAACCTCACCCCAGTGCAGCGTGAATACACGATTTTGGTCAAAAAAGTCGCGCTGCTTGTAGTTGTTAAGGTCATGAAACATGGAGCCGTTTTTCATATTATGTCCGTAAATAATTAAATGCCTTTGCTGTTCCGGCTTTCCATTGCGAAAATCCATAAAGATTGCGCCGTGCTTTGAAGATTTCTTTTCAACGGTATGCGTAAGATAGTATTCATTATCTGAGCCGCGCACAACAGGATAGTCAATTTGCGTATTCGGAATTGTAATCCAGCCGATGACATCTTCATTAACGCTTTTATACTCAAGATACGGGCGCGCCGCAGGCAGCACATCGTCAGGCTCTGCAACGCCATCGAGTTCTTCAAGAGAAATTGCGGGCATATCTAAAGTGCCTGATGCAGGCGGCGTTTGCGGAGCAGGCTCAAGCTTAGCAGTAGGCGCAGGCAAAGGCAGGGCTGCAGTAGGCTCTGGCATATTCATATTGGAACCGGGAAGCTCCTGTTTTGAGCACCCGAAAAAGAGCATAATAAGGCAAAGCAAAAGCATTGCTCTAAACTGTGAATAATGTTTTCCCATACGCATTTCTCCTTTACATTTATATTGTAGCGTTACTTATGCTTGTCCACAATATTTAAGCGCGATTTTTACGGTTTCGCCATACTTGATACCGTTTTTGCAAAGCACATGGGCAAAAACCCAAGGAATAAAAAGCGAGCAGGTTAAAACCCGCTCGCACAAAGGGCGTAACCTGCTATATAAGGAGACTCTTTTGTGAAACCGGGTCAAATATATGCATCAGGCTGCTTGGGAATGTAAAGCTTATATAATGTGACTGCCCGGCGTGAGCTTTAAAAGTCTCGTAATAATCAGTTGCCTGCATACGGATAACGATATTTGTTTCAACTGCTATTGCATGGAGGTATACCTCGCTGCCCATCATTTCAGAAACATCCACTTGTGCCCTGATGCTTGTTTCGCTACCTTCAGGCACAGTTGCAATATGCTCAGGGCGAATGCCAAGGATAATCTCCTGCGCAGCCTGACCTTTAGCTTTAAGCTTTTGCTGCTGCTGCTCTGTAAGCGTAAATTTTACTCCTCCCACTTCAACTGCATAGCTGCCGTTAAATACTTCGAGCCTTGCAGGAAGGAAGTTCATTTGCGGAGTACCGATAAAGCCTGCCACGAAATGGTTTGCAGGCATGTTGAAGACTTCAGAAGGTGTGCCGATTTGCTGAATTAAGCCGTCTTTCATTATTACTATTCTGTCGCCCAATGTCATGGCTTCCATTTGGTCATGGGTAACATATATAAACGTAGTATTAATGCGCTGGCGCAGCTTAATAAGTTCTGCGCGCATTTGGTTCCTGAGCTTGGCGTCAAGGTTGCTAAGAGGTTCATCCATTAAAAACACCTGGGGCTCGCGCACTATTGCACGGCCTATTGCAACCCGCTGGCGCTGCCCGCCGGAGAGCGCCTTTGGCCGCCGCTTAAAAAGCTCGGTTATTCCGAGGATTTCGGCTGCTTCACGGACTTTTTCGTCTATCTGCGCTTTAGGCACCTTCCTGAGTTTAAGCGCGAACGCCATGTTTTCATATACTGTCATGTGCGGATAGAGCGCGTAGTTTTGAAAAACCATTGCAATATCCCTATCTTTTGGGGGGACATCGTTTACAAGCTTATCGCCTATAAAGAGTTCGCCCTCTGTGATTTCTTCAAGACCTGCGACCATTCTCAAAGTTGTGGATTTGCCGCAACCGCTTGGCCCTACGAGCACAATAAATTCCTTGTCCTCAATTTCGAGCGAAAACTTCTCTACAGCAACAACGTCCTCGTCATAGACCTTCTTGATGTTTTTAAAAGATACATTAGCCATACAATAAGCCCTGAAGGGCGCAGCCTCCGCTAACCGCCCCACTCGCTTCCGCCCGCATACGTGGCGGAAGCATTACGGCAGGTCTCCACGCTGCCGCACCGCAGGCTCTGCGGTAGAATAAACCCCTTTCTTTTGCTTGCGCACGCTAGTTTGTGGAGTAGCGCTTGCCGCAGTTTTAACGCCCGGATACAAAGATGGCTGTATTGCTATGAGTATAACAAATAAGTCACAATCAGCAAAGCGCTAATCTTGGCATTTTAAAATCGGGGTTTGGCACAAGCACGTAAGGTTGTATATAAAGGCCTATCTCTATGCTATTTTGCATGGACATGTTATACTTTTGCTATATCGTTTTGTGTAGTATCAGGAGGATAAAAGGTTGATAGATAGCTCAGGCCGCAATATTGAGTATTTACGGCTGTCTTTAACGCAACGGTGCACTTTAAGGTGTGCCTACTGCAGAGCAGCAGAGGGAATATGCCCTAAGAAAGATGAGCTTGGCGCAGCTGTATTTGAGCGGCTTGTCAGGATGCTTGCAAAGCTTGGCATAAAGAAGGTCAGGCTCACAGGCGGCGAGCCCATGCTAAGGCACGACCTCTTGGAAATCATCAGCCGCATTTGTGCAATTGAGGGCATTTTAGAAGTTACGATGACAACCAATGCGCAGCATCTTGCAGGAAAGGCAGCTGCACTTAAGAAAGCGGGCTTAAGCAGGCTTAATATAAGCATAGATTCGCTTCAAAAAGAGCGTTACCATGAGCTTACAGGCGGAGGCGATGTTGAAAGAGTACTCCTTGGCATTGACGAGGCGCTTGCCGCAGGTTTAGTACCGCTAAAGCTTAACACAGTGCTTATGCGCGGAATCAATGACGATGAAATAGATACGCTCATGCTGCTTGCAAAGGACAGGCCGCTTGATATACGTTTTATTGAACTGATGCCCATGGGCAATGGAGACTGCTCAAAGCTTAGAATAGAATCGTCAGAAGTTTTAAAAACCCGGCCATGGCTCATACCTATAAGCCCGAGGTATATAAGCCAGCCGTCCGTAGATTATACTGCTGCAGGCTTTAAAGGACGGATCGGCTTTATAAGCCCTGTAACAAACAGCTTTTGTGAAAACTGCAACCGCGTGCGCATTACGAGCGACGGATTGCTGCGCCCCTGCCTTGGGGATGATAATGAAATCTCATTATTGGATGCGCTAAAAGGCACAGACGAAGAGCTGCTTGAGATTATGCGCAGCGCAATCTTCAACAAACCCATGGGTAACACATTTTGCGGGCGCGGGCTTGCTTTAGAAAAAAACATGAGCAAAATCGGAGGATAAAATGGCAAGCGTTGTATCAGTAAATATAAGCGGATTAAAAGGCGTATGCAAAGAAGCTGTTGACGAGGTAAAGCTTATTAAAGACTTCGGGATTGAGGGCGACGCACATGCAGGAAACTGGCACAGGCAGCTAAGCCTGCTTGCACAGGAGAGCGTTGATAAACTAACAGCGCTTGGCGCTGGTGAGCTTAAGTCTGGGATATTTGCAGAAAATATCAGAACCGAGGGGCTCGTTCTGCACACCCTGCCCATTGGCACAAAGCTTAGAATAGGCGAATGCGTAGTTGAGGTCACGCAAATAGGCAAGGAATGCCACGCTCATTGCGAGGTATACAAACGTGTCGGCATGTGCATTATGCCGCTTGAAGGAATCTTTGTTAAAGTGCTTGAGGGAGGGTTTGTTCGCCCTAAAGATGAAATCACACATTTAAAAAGCTAAAAGAACCGCATCTTTGCACGAATATGCTGTACGCAAGGCGGATGAAGCCTGCATATAGTAGAACAGGTGCACCGCACGAGGTGCGCCTGCAATTCTTGTAAGGAGGCGTGCGCTTTGCCATCAATTTATCTTAGCCCTTCAACCCAGGAATCAAATATATACATCACAGGCGGCAGCGAGGAGCATTGGATGAACCTTCTCGCTGACGAACTCGAACCCTATTTGCGTGCAAACCATATTAACTTTGAACGCAACACTCCGCAAATGACTGCGGCTTCCTCAATCCGCGCTTCAAATGCAGGCAATTTTCAACTGCATTTAGGGCTCCACTCAAACGCTGCGCCGCCAAACCGAAGCGGGCAGGTGCGCGGCTCTGATATTTATTATTATCCGTCAAGCGTAAAAGGTCAGCGCGCAGCAAACTTCGTCGCAGATCGTATACGGGAGATTTATCCCATCCCAGACCTTGTGCGCACAATCCCGACAACAAGCATTGGCGAAGTCAGGCAGCCAAAAGCACCTTCAGTCTTTGTTGAAATTGCCTACCACGACAACCTCGAGGATGCAACCTGGATTACAGAGAACCTTAATGCTATTGCAGCTGCAATAGCGCAGGGGCTTGTCGACTATTTCGGAACAACATTTGCCTGGCCGATAACGCCAAGAATAGGTACAGTAGTACTCACTAACGGCTCAATGAATATAAGAAGCGAACCTAACACGAGTTCAACCATAGTAGCGACTGCAGCAGACGGCGACCAGATTTTAATAGTCGGAGAAATTGGGGATTGGTATTCGGTTGAGTTTGGGAACATACCCGGGTTTGCAAGCAAAGCGTTTATCCGCTGACCCGTGCACCGTAGAGGCGGATACCATCCGCCCGCGAAAACACGATGCACCGCAGGGGCGGATACCATCCGCCCGCATGACCATTTACAAAGGAGGATGAAAATGAATGAAATAAACTGTTCCCCCAAGGCCGGGGGGCTAGTGCATATTTATTGCGGCAGCGGCAAAGGCAAGACCTCTGCAGCGCTTGGGCTTGGTCTGCGCGCCTGCGGCAGCGGGTTTAGGGTGCTGCTCGTGCGCTTCCTTAAGGATGAACAAAGCGGCGAGCTTAATGCGCTAAAGGAGTTTGACTGCTTTACAGTACTAAAGACGCCAAAGACCCTTCCTTTTACT
>JAKJBL010000073.1 GCA_022707005.1 Bacillota bacterium
CTGCTGTATATAATGGGCGAGAATCCCATGATTTCTGACCCGGATATCAACCATGTTGAGCGCGCCTTAAAGAAGTGCGAATTCCTCGTTGTTCAGGATATATTCCTGACTGAAACAGCGGAGCTTGCAGATGTTGTTCTGCCCGCAGGCACATTTGCTGAAAAGGATGGAACCTTCACTTCAACAGACCGCCGAGTACAGCGAATTCGCAGGGCTATTCCAGATGTAGGCGAGTCAAAAGTCGATTGGGAAATACTCTCCGAAATTATGAGGCGCCTTGGGTATGAAAACAAGTTCCAAACTTCTGAACAAATAATGGATGAAATCGCATCATTAACGCCCCAATACGGTGGCATCAGCTTTACACGGCTTGAAAACGAGAGCCTGTGCTGGCCGTGCCCTGATGCAAAGCATCCGGGGACACCTACTCTTCATATGAAGGCCTTCTCTCGGGGCGAGCGCGCCAAGTTCATCCCGCACCAATACAAAGCTTCGGCTGAACTGCCTGATGCAGAATATCCTTACTTACTTACTACAGGCCGTGTACTGTATCAATACCACACACGCACAATGACAGGCAAGAACGAGGGTGTCAACCAGATAGCCGGGTGGTCTTACATCGAAATAAACCCAGCAGATGCAAAAAGACTCGGTGTTGCAGATGGTGGCATGCTCAATGTAAAATCCCGCAGGGGCGAGGTTGTAACAAAGGCTCGAGTAACTGATAAGCTTAAAGAGGGTGTCGTTTTCATGCCGTTCCACTATGCGGATAGTCCTGCAAACAAACTCACAAACGCTGCGCTCGACCCAATTGCTAAAATCCCCGAATTCAAAGTATGCGCTGTAACTATTTCACGCGCATAACACAAGCAACCCATCATAGGCATGTGACGCAATAGAGCGTATTGGGCAGAAATTAGTTTACAGGCGGAGTATATGAAGCCATTCGGTACAGCAGCAATATTAGCGGGAGGCATGTCCTCCCGCATGGGGTTTGATAAGCAGTTGCTCACTATATCGCGCAAACGGCTGATTGCTGGCTTATTGCCCCGGTTGGCGGAATGTTTTGATGATATCCTTGTAGTCACTAATTTTCCCGAACTCTACAATCGCATGCCTGTTCGTACTGTATCCGATATAATTCCAGGCAAAGGGCCGCTTTCCGGAATTCATGCAGCCTTACAATCTTCTAAAAGCAGCTATGTGTATTTTATGGCATGCGATATGCCATGCTTTGAGGCGGGGTATGCAGAGTATATGAAGCAGCGGCTTCTCGAAGACCCCAATGATGCCTGCGTTACAAGACGGGGCGAATGGATTGAACCGTTCCACGCATTTTATAATCAAACCGCTGTTGGAACTCTCGAAGCAGATTTAAACGCAGATAAAACTTCCGTCTTCTATTTGCTTAAAAAGATTTCGACCTTGTATATATCTGAAGAAGAAGCAAAGCGCTTCTCCTCTAATTGGTCGTTATTCTGTAATCTGAATACGCGTGAAGAATACTTTGCTTATCTCAATTTGCAGAAAGGGTAGGAGATGATGCAAGTTCAGCAAACGCTCGAAATAATACGTGTACGAAACAAAACTGCTTATTTTGAACAGGATACACTTATAAGCGAACATGCGCTGCAAATATCAATAAATAATGAAGTCATTATCCATTTAAGCTGCACACCTAAAAACCTCGAAGAACTCGTAATTGGGCATTTGTTCTCGCAAGGGTTTATACATCACTATGGAGACATTGAGCTATTACAAATAAACGAAGATTTAAGCGCTTCAGTAAAGCTGCGTAATTTCAACAGTTTAATTCACAGGTCAAGTTCGCAACAAGCGCTTCAAAATGCTGCTATTCAAAGCGCAAGCCCACACAATATTGCAAATGCTCTAACAGCGGATGCCAAGATAGCCTTGCCTGTTGAAGCAATGTTTTCTTATGAAGAAATCTTAGAGAGGGCGGCTTCGCTCCAAAACAGAAGCGTGCTTTTTCAAAAGACCGGCGGTGTTCATGCCTGCGAATTATACTGTACAGCCCAAAATTCATATTATATGGAGGATATTGGGCGGCACAATGCATTTGATAAAACACTTGGCGCAGCTTTGCGTGATGGAGTCCCCTTTACTAATGCAATGCTTTTAACAACAGGCCGTGTACCAAATGAAATAATGTTTAAAGCAATAGTTGCAAAGCTGCCCATCCTTGTGTCACGCTCTGCGCCAACAGCAGAAGCTGTAAGTTTAGCACGTGAACATAATATTACGCTTTGCGGGTTTGCGCGCGATAGGCGTATGAATATCTATTCAATCCCAGAACGTATTTACGGAATAACTTATATAAGTTAAAAATAATAGTGAAATAAAGGAGAATAAGAATGAACGCACCAAATGAAGTTGCAGTAAACGTTATTGCAATAGGTAAAAAAAAGGCTTCGCTGCCAGCGGAAAAATTATTTGTCTTGGGTATTTTAGCAGGTATGTTTATTGCATTTGCCGCAGTTGGGGCTAATACAGCCTCAAGTGTTATTGAAAACGCAGGCGTATCCAAGCTGATTGGCGCTCTGCTTTTCCCGGCAAGGCTCGCAATGGTGCTCGTAGCCGGGAGCGAGCTGTTTACAGGCAACAGCTTAATAATAATTGGCGTGCTCGAAAAGGAAGTTACCTTCGCAGCTATGTGCAAGAACTGGCTGTTTGTCTATCTTGGCAATTTTGTAGGCGCGCTTCTTGTTGCTTGGCTTGTAAATGCCGGACATCAATTGAGCCTTTTTTCAAATGCTTTAGCAGGCACTACTATTAATGTTGCTACAGCAAAAGCTGCTTTAAGCTTCGGAGATGCTTTTATACGCGGGGTACTGTGCAATTTCTTGGTATGTATTGCAGTTTGGATGAGCTTTGCGGCTAAAGATATAGCCGGAAAGATAATTGGCCTATTCTTCCCCGTTATGCTCTTTGTGCTTTGCGGATTTGAGCATAGCGTTGCCAATATGTACTATGTTCCTGCAGGATTATTCGCGCTTGCCAACCCTGCTTATGCATCTGCTGCAACAGCAAATGTATCGTTGTTGACCTGGGGCAATTTCCTGATTAATAATCTTATTCCTGTGACACTTGGCAATGTAGTTGGCGGAGTTGGTCTTGTCGGCATCCCTTATTGGCTGGTTTATCTTAAAAAGTCGAAATCAGCATAATAAAGCCAGAGTGTAATCCAAGTATAAACGAGCCAGGACACTGATGTCCGGGTTCGTTTTGCTTTAACCTATATTTATGTCTATTTGGCTTTAGTGTTTAGCGTAGCATCGTTATTTTTTTGTTTCTTCGATATAAGCAAAGAGAGCACCGTTGCGTAGCGGGCAGGATTCCCCGGATTTGCGAAGCTCGCATCCCTCATAGCAGCCTTTTTTGCGGGTTACTACAAGACTCTGCTCGCCAATCATAAATCTGTCGCCTATATTTAGTGCTGCATAATCTATGCCCGAAGTTAGTATGTCAGCTCTGAACCGTTTTGTGCAAAGCCCTTTTTGCATATCTTTTATTGCCTGTTTTGCCTCAATATCGAGAAGTGATACCTCTGTGCCTGCCTCAAATTGTTTTACACCTTCGATAGCTTGGCAAAGGAGCTGCCTGTTTTCGCTGCTTTTCTCAACAGGCAGTTTTGTTGAATTATCACTTTCTGTTGCCATGCGCCACTCCTTAAACAATACCTAAGCCCAGGTTATTAACTCACCAGGGTTAGTTATAGTGTATCCGCCCATTCGCTCAAGGCGGACAGCAAATTCTTTGCTTTTTAAAGCTTTTATAAACTGCTGCACATTATCAAGTTCCAACGCATTTTTAGCAAACAGGAAGTCATATTGCTCATCGCAAATTGGAATAAAATCAAGGTCGTAAAGCTTGGCTGCTGAATAAATCCCAAGCCCAGTATCAGCGCTGCCTGCTGCAATTATTGCAGCAACGCCCGTATGCGTATATTCTTCGCGCAAGTATCCATAAACAGCTTCAGTGTCAATGTTCTCTTTTGCAGCCAGATAGTCGCATAGAATACGTGTGCCTGCTCCTTTTTGCCGGTTAACATACGACAGCCCGGGCTGCGCAATATCCGCAAAACATTTTATTCCTTTTGGATTCCCTTTTTTTATGATTAAACCCTGAACTCGCTGCACACACCTTATAAGCACAGCATCTTGGCCTTGGAGATACCGTTTTAAGTAGGGAATATTATACTCCCCGCTTGCTTCGTCTAACAAATGAATTCCGCCTAAATGCGCCTCAGCACGCTTTATTGCCATAATGCCTCCCATGCTCCCTACATGCGAAGAAGCAAGAAGAGAACCGGGTTTCCATAATGAAAGAATATCCGCAAGTTCATCTATAAGCGGGTCGTGGCTGCCTGTTACGACTACAGTGTCGCGAATTTCACTTTCGTGACGTAAAAGATGCACTTTTACTGTTTCGCCGGCCCGCACTCCCTCGCTGTTTTGCGGTACATCGATAATGCCGTCAGCTTTTATAAAAGAAGATACTACGCCTGCGCCGCTCTCAAGCGGTACTGCAACCATCCGTTCGTTGACATACCCAAGACGGACACGTATAAATTCGCGATATTTTAATGAAGAAGTTAATGTGCGCGCTGCAATTGCAGAAATTACTTCCGCTGCTTCAAAGCGCCGCCCTGTTATTGCCGCTATTACAGGCTTGACGAGCTGCTCCATTACAATAATGCCTGAAACTGGATATCCAGGCACCCCTATTATGGGTTTTTCGCCGCAATATCCAAGAATTGTGGGCTTACCAGGCCTGATTGCTATACCATGGTACAGTACTGTACCTACGCTTTTTATTACAGAATGCGAATAATCTTCACGCCCTGCAGAGCTGCCTGCATTAAGGATAACTGCATCGCATTCTTCAAGCGCTTTTTCAAGAGCAAGCTTTATATCTTCTGCATTATCCTTAACTGTTGGATAGCTTTTTGCAGCTGCCCCCCATTGTGCAAGCATGCCAGCGAAGATTCTTGAATTAAACTCTATGATTTCACCCTCAGCCGGCTCCTCTGTTTCCGAAGGCACGATTTCGTCTCCAGTTGTTATAATGCCTATAAGAGGCTTGCGCACAGCAGAGATTTCCCGCACGCCGCATGCAAGCAAAGCCCCTTGAACAGCTGGTGTAATTACCTGATAGGATGGCAAAATCATATCGCCCGCGCTGATATCCTCACCAATCTGGCGCACATGCTGCCATGGCACAGCAGCAACCGCAAGCTCAACCCCTTCCCCGCCAATCTCAATAACATCCTCAATCATCACTACACAATCGCATCCTTGCGGTAAAGGGTCGCCCGTATCCACACGCATAAATTGGGATGCAGAAAGCTTTACAGGCGTTGTCTCTGTTGCCCCATATGTCAGCTGTGAGTTTAAGGCAATGCCATCCATTGCGCAGGCATTATAATGGGGAGTGCTGCGTAAGGCATAAACAGCCTTAAATGTAAGCCGCCCAAGCGCCTGCTCAACTGCAACTGCTTCACCCTTAGGCGCAAGCCCAGAGGCGCTAAGCGCAGCAAGATACTCATCACGCGCCTTATCAAGAGGAGAATTTGTTAAATATTGAAATGCCATTTTGTCAGCTCCTAAACAAAATTACGTTAGCACGGCTTCCTTTTGGCAGCCCTTCAATTTCTCTCGGAATGCAAATATAGCCATGCGCCCTTAATAATGAAGTTATCAGCCCTGATTTGCTAAGTATTGGCACAGCAGTAACATCATCAGCGTATTCCATCTTTACGGGGATATATTCCTCCCTGCCATTGTTTGATGGAATTGTGTGAGAAAGTACGGCTTCTATTTGCTTATGCGTATTCTTAAGCCCCAAAAGGCTAAGCAAGAATGGGCGAACAAAGATTTCAAACATGAAGTAAGCTGCAAGCGGATGGCCTGGCAGCCCAAAAACCGGCTTGCCCTTTGCCTTGCCTACAAGCGTAGGTTTGCCTGGTTTTACAGCTATACCATGAATAAATACTTCTCCGAATGCCTCAATTGCTTGTCGCGCTGCGTCTTTGTTGCCTACTGATGTACCTCCTGTAATTAACAGCATGTCGCATTCAGCCAGCGCCAGCCCGACACTATCGCTTAGCGTTTCCAGCTCATCTTTTACAATGCCATAGGAAATTACTTCACCGCCAAGACTCTCAACTGCGGATTTTAGCATTGGCCCGTTACTGTCACGAATCTGCGCACCAATTGGAGTGTTTCCGGCAGGAATAAGTTCATCGCCTGTAGAAATAATACCGACCTTGGGCCTTTTAACCACAGGCAAATATGAAATGCCAAGCGCTGAAAAAGCCCCGATTTCGCGAGCTGAAACAACAGTACCTTTTAAAGCTGCAACTTCGCCCTGTTTTATATCATCCCCAAGAAAAATAATATGCTGTCCGGGTGCGGATGGTTTATATATTGCTACTGTATCATCAGAAAACCGTTCTGCGTTTTCAAGCATTACCATAGCATCTGTTCCTTCAGGGAGCTCTCCCCCTGTTGGAACGTAAAAGCAGCCGCCCCTCCTCCATTTAAAATTCGGTGTTTTACCC
>JAKJBL010000074.1:0-6093 GCA_022707005.1 Bacillota bacterium
GCGGCTTTTGCAGCTTTTCAGAATCAGAGGCGCTCGAGCTTCTTTTAACTTATGCAATACCCCGCAAAGACACCAGCGCAACAGCGGGCGCTCTACTTTCGCGCTTTGGTACTCTTAAATCAGTGCTTAATGCAAAACACGAAGCGCTTTGCTCCGTTTCTGGTGTCGGCACAGCAACTGCAAACTTTTTAAGACTTATAGGCGACATAGCAAATACATATATAAGCACAAAACCGCAGTCGCACGGGTTAAAGGGCAGCCTAAAAACCCCTGCTGCAGCTGCAGGGTATGCGCTTGAGCTTTTAAAAGCAGAGCGGTATGAGAGCGTTTATGTTGTCAGCCTTGATAAAAATCTGCGCCTGCTCCAGGCAGAACGGCTTTTTTCAGGCACGCTTACTGAGGCGCCCATGTACCCAAGGCGGGTTGTTGAGGCTGCCCTGTCGCATTGTGCGCATTCCGTGCTTTTGCTCCACAACCACCCGAGCGGCGACCCTTCGCCTTCATCAAGCGACATTGAAGCAACACAGGCAGTAAAGACTGCGTTAAATGCAATAGATATAGCACTTTTCGACCATATAATCGTAGGGCGCGAAAGCGCATACAGTTTTTCGTGCAGGGCGTGCATCAGCCCATAACCAAGCTGTGTTTAAGCATAAGGAAGGGGGAACACAATGGTATATAAAGAGAGACTGAGCCAGTGGCTCCTAAAGGGCGATGAGGCAACTGTTGCGGAGCTATCAGCTTTAAGCGATGCAGAGCTTGAAGAGCGCTTTTATCAGGAACTTGTGTTTGGCACTGCCGGGCTAAGGGGGCTAATGGGCGCGGGCACAAACCGCATGAACCTCTATGTATTAAGGCGCGCAACTCAGGGGCTTGCGGACTACCTATCCTCAATAGATGGCGCAAAAGCGCGTGGCGTTGTAATAGCATACGATTCGCGCCTTAATTCAAATGTGTACGCGCTTGAAACAGCGCTTGTGCTTGCAAATAACGGAATCCGCGCATATTTGTTCGAAAGCCTGCGCGCTGTGCCCCAGCTTTCATTTGCTGTGCGGCAGCTTAAATGCATAGCCGGGATTGTCATTACTGCAAGCCACAACCCGTCTGCCTACAACGGCTATAAGGTCTATTGGGAGGATGGCGGGCAGCTCGGGCCGGTTCAGGCTGAAGAAGTGTTTTCTCTTATCTGCAAGGCGGATTATTTCAAGCCCTCTGCAATGAATAAAGCGGAAGCGCTTGAAAAAGGTCTTCTTGTTATGGTCGGCAGGGCGCTTGACGAAGCGTATTATTCTGCAACTTCCTCCCTTATGCTTGAGCCTGCGCTTGTGCGTGAATATGGAAACGGGCTTAAGGTTGTATACACCCCCCTTCACGGCGCAGGCAGAGTTCCTGTTGAAGAACTTTTGCGCCGCGTTGGAATTAGCAATTTGCATATTGTTGCTCTGCAGGCTGAGCCTGATTCTTCGTTTGCTACAGTCAGCGCTCCAAATCCTGAGGAGCCTCTATCGTTTGCGCTTGGAATTGAGCTTGCAAAAAGCATAGACGCGGATATAATTCTTGCAACAGACCCTGATGCGGATAGGCTCGGGCTGGCAGTTAAAAGGCATGACGGAAGCTATGCTCTCCTTACGGGCAACCAGATTGGCTGTCTTTTGCTTAACTATATGCTTAGCTCCCTTCATGCAAAAGGCAGCTTGCCAAAAAACGGACTTGTGGTAAAATCCATTGTAAGCACGCCGCTTGCAGAGGCGATTTGCAGCCGCTACTGCATAAAGCTTGAAAATGTGCTTACAGGCTTCAGGTTTATATCCGAAAAAGTCGAATATTGCGAGACAACCGGAAAATGCAAGTTTTTGTTCGGGTTTGAAGAGAGCTTAGGGTTTTTGGCTGGCAGCTTCTCGCGCGACAAGGATGCGATCTGCGCGTCAATGCTCTTAGCTGAGGCAGCGGTTGTATATTCGCGAAAGGGGATGACCCTTTATGATGCGCTTGGGGCGCTTGATGAAGAGTACGGCTGCTTCCGCGAACGTGTAATTTCGTATACGCTTGAGGGAAAGTCAGGCATGGCGAGGCTTAAACAGGCGATGACCTCCCTTAGAGCAGCCCCGATAGACTGCCTTGCAGGGCTAAAAGTTGATTATTTCGAAGATTATTATAAGGGTACTGCAGTATATGCTGCTGCAGCTACAGAAAAAAGACTGGAGCTTCCTAAAGCTGAGATGGTGCGGGTTGTATTTGAAGGCGGTGCGTATGTTATTGTGCGCCCGTCAGGGACTGAGCCAAAGCTCAAGCTGTATGTAGGGGTCAACGCAGAAAAAAGCAGCCAGGCTGATGAACTCCTTGAGTCGTTTGCAGCTGAGGCAAAGTCGCTTCTTGACCGCCTGCTTGCATAAAGGGAATAATATGGGTTTACTTAGAAAATCATGTGTTTTGCTCATTGTACTGCTCCTTTTCGGCTGCGCAAAAAAGGCTGCGCCTGAGGATGCAATCGAGTTTGATAAGTCGGCCGCACAACAGAACCAAGAAGCAGACGCTTTAGAAAATGAGGAGCTTGTAATTACAGATAAAGTTGCCTATGTTTTTAAAAACGTGCTTTATGGCTGCGCTTCATATAAAAACGAAGGCAAGACCTCTCTGCTGCTTTCTGAGGCTGAATTTTCGTTTTCTTATGCAGGGCGCGTTTTTGAAAGCACAGTTGCGCCTGTTTCAGGTGAAAGCGATATTGTGCTTCCGGGCGAAACCGCCTATTGCACCTTGTGGCTGCCTGTTGACGCAGCTTTAGATTCTTCAGAGCCTGAGCTTGCTGTAAAGCTTAAAGCCAAGCCTGCAACAAAGCCCCGCCTTGAGCTTGGGGTTGCTGATGCGCGCCTAATTGAAAACTACCCCGGCTTTGCAACGCTTTCCGGGAAGCTGTTCAACCCGGGCACAGTCGTCTGTGAGCTGAACATGGTTTATGCCGGCTTTTACGATAAGGACGGGGCGCTTTTAGGCGTCTGGTATTTTACGCGCAACGCGCTTTTAAAACCAGGGGATGCTGTCGCGTTTGTCGTTCACCTGCGGCCGCTTCCAATTAAAGATTTGGCTCTGAACACTGCGCAAATCCGCATGCGCGCATTTGGGCTTTAAATTCATCAGCTAAGGAGGGTCGCAATGGTTGTGCTTGGTATATGCGGGATGAGCGGAAGCGGCAAAAGCACGCTTGCAGAGCGCATTGCACGTTCGCTCTCATGCCGCGTTTTGATTATCGGGCAGGATTGTTATTATAGAAATCATTCCGAGCTGTCGTTTGAAGAACGTATGCATATAAACTATGATGAACCCGATGCGTTTGACCATGATGAGCTTTATGCTGATGTCTTAGCGCTCTTTGAGGGCAAGCCTATTTACAAAAAGGGCTATGATTATTCAAAGCATTTGCGGCAAGACAGCGGAGGGCTTCTTCTGCCGCCGGACGTGCTGCTCCTTGAAGGCATACATATGTTTCTTGATGAGCGGCTGTGCGCTCTTATGAGCCTTAAGGTATATATGCATGTTGATATAGATGTTTGCCTTTTAAGGCGCATCCGCAGGGATATCCGCGAACGCGGCAGAGATATAGACAACATTCGCGAACAATATCTTTCAACTGTAAAACCAATGAACGAGCAATATATAATGAAGTATATCCAAGAGGCAGACTTTGCAGTAATGCGCGGGGGTAAGAATGCGCTTGCAATAGATGCAATATGTGCGTACATAGACGCAAGGCTTCTTGCGTAAAATTCGCTAAAGGCAGGGCTTAGGCTCCTAGCTGCATAATGAAAGGGTGACCTATGGAAAAGCCGCAAATCCGCTGGCCCAAAATGCGAAAACTTGTATTTTTAATTACATATACAATTTTGCTTTTTCTCATTCTGTTTAGGATTGAGGCTGTTTCAAAGGGAATCCTTTGGTTTTTTAATGTGATTTCACCGCTTTTAATAGGGCTTGCGCTGGCGTTTATCTTCCATCTGCCTATGAACTTCTTTCAAACTAAAGTATTCTGCTCATGGGAGCGGCATAAATGCCGCATGCTCAAAAAACTTTATAAGCCGCTTACTTTAATATTAGCATATTTAAGCGTGTTCCTCTTTATTGCGGGCTTTAGTGCGCTAGTGCTCCCCCGCATTGCAGATAGCGTAATGAGGCTTGCTGCAAACTTTACGGTTTATGTCGCAAGGTTTAGGGAATGGCTCGATGGAGTAATGGGCTCTGCCTCTATAACACCGGAACTTAGCGCGCTTATTAGTGAAGTATGGCAACAAGTGCTTCTCTTTTTGCAGCAAATGCTCGCAACTATAGTAAGCCGCGCGTTTGACTTTACTATAGGCCTAACAACAGGCCTGCTCCGCCTTTTGCTCTCGCTTATGATTTCCGGCTATATGCTTTACAACAAAGACAAACTGCTTGCCCAGGTCAAGCGGCTTTGCGCAGCCTGCATAGGCAAAGCGAAAACCGAACGCGCCTGTGAAGTGCTTAAAATCTCGACCCATGTGTTTTCAAGGTTTATAGTCGGAACATTAACTGCTGCGCTTGCTCTTGGAATAATGTGCTTTATTGGAATGCGGCTTTTAAATATGCAGTATGCGTTCTTTATAAGCTCAATAATAGCGGTAACCCAGCTTGTCCCCATACTCGGGCCGATTATAGGCACAATCCCCTGCGCGCTTATTCTTTTCGTAATTGAACCTTCGCAGGCGCTTTGGTTCGTTCTGTTCATAATAATTCTTCAGAGGATTGATAATGCTTTTGTATCCCCGCATATTTTAGGTAACGCAATAGGGCTTCCCGGGCTGTGGGTGCTTACAAGCATAATTATCGGAGGGGCAATGTTTGGCGTGTGGGGGATGCTCCTTGGCGCGCCGTTTGCAGCAGTTGCATACAGGCTTGTCGGTGAATGGGTGAAAAAGCGCGAAAGAACAAGGCCGCTCGTATACAGGGCTGAAGAGGACGAATAAATTATGAATTTTCATGCCCATGTTTTCTTTATTGCTGCTTTGTGATAAACTAAACAGGCGTTATTTTTACGCATTTGCTGAAATCTTAGTGAAAGGGGCTTTCGGTTGCGGAGTAAACGCATTTTGCTGATATTGCTTGTGGCCTTGCTCAGCGGAGCAGGGCTGTATCTTGTGCTCTCAATGTATTCGGGTGAACAGGGGCAGTCAGCAGCAGGAAAAGTTCGCTTAAATGAAGTTATGACCTCAAACCCGGGCGTAGTTCCAGATGAAAACGGCGACTACCCGGACTGGGTTGAGTTTTATAACCCTCTCGATGAAGAAATAGACATTTCGGGCTTTGGGCTCACGGACGACAAGCTTACTGCAGCAAAATGGGTGTTTCCTTCAGGAACCCGCATTAGCCCTAAGGGCTATCTTGTTGTGTTCTTTTCAAAATCCGAAAACAGCGGCCCTCTTCACGCGCCGTTTAAGCTTTCCGCAAAAGACGACCTTGTGCTTATGGACCCTACAGGCAGAGCAATTGACAGCTTGGCGCTTATATCAGTTGCGGCCGGCTCTACGCTAAGCCGCGATGGACTTACGGGCGCATGGACAGAAACAGTATTTCCTTCGCCCGGCTTCCCCAACACTGAAGAAGGCTCGCTTGCGTTTTTTGAAACCTTAAAAGAAAACGTGGTTGACAACGGAGTGCGGCTTAATGAGTTTATGGCAAGCAACGCTACGACCCTCCCGGGGTCTGACGGCAGCTATCCGGATTGGGTCGAGCTTTATAATACAACAGGAGAGGATGTCGACATTTCCGGCTGCGGACTTTCTGATAATAAAAAACGCCCTATGAAGTGGTCGTTTCCCGAAGGTACGATAATTAAAGCGCATGATGTGCTGCTTATATTCTGCTCAGGCAGGGAAGGGCTTATAGACGGTTCGCTCCATGCGCCGTTTGCGCTTCGCACCTATAAAGAAGATGTAGTTTTTTCAAGCAGAAAAGGCAAGATTCTTGACAGCATTTCATACGCCAAGCAAGAGACTGACCGCTCAATGGCGCGTATCCCTGATGGCACGGGCGAGTGGCAGCAGGTGGCGCAGCCTACGCCAGGGTTTTTAAACACGGACGAGG
>JAKJBL010000074.1:6103-6519 GCA_022707005.1 Bacillota bacterium
AGTTTTCACGCACAGTGCTTTCACCCAAGGGACCCATACAGCTCTCTGAAGCCTTAAGCTGCAATGCTTCGTCACTAGAGCGTGACACCCAAACGCCCGACTGGATAGAGCTTTACAACAGCTCGAGCGAGTCTGTCGACCTAAATGGCTGGGCGCTTTCAGATAACCCCAAGAACCCTGAAAAATGGGTTTTCCCGGATACAGCCATTGCGCCGGGCGAATACCTGCTTGTGTTTGCGACAGGTGCGGATATTAAAGACACGCAAAAAAAAAAGTTTGAAACCAACTTTGCGCTCTCCTCTAAAGGTGAAGTTGTGCTGCTCTTTTCGCCCGAAGGCGAACTCATGGATAAGCTGCAGCTGCCTTTTAGCGGAGCCGATATAAGCTACGGAAGGACAAGCGCAGGCTTAAGATAT
>JAKJBL010000075.1 GCA_022707005.1 Bacillota bacterium
TTCCATGCCTGTTACGCCTTCAGCAGCATAAGAAAAATTGTCATCGTCCACATATTTACGGTCCATAGGATGCGGCGAATGGTCGGAGGCAATCATATCGACCTTGCCTTGGAGCACGCAATCCCACAAATCATCCATCATTTCACGAGGACGCACAGGGGGGTCGCACTTTGCTACGCCGCCCATGCGGATCAAATCATCTTCACACAGACCGAGGTATTGCGGGCAGGTTTCAACTGTAATATCAACGCCTTCAAGTTGAGCAGCATGAATTGCGCGTATGCCCTCAGGCACACTGCAATGCACGACATGCGCTTTGCACCCGGCAATTCGCGCTAAAAAGATGTAGCGAAGAACTGCTTCAGTCTCAGAATACGGCGGATGACTCTCAATAAACGCGTGCACGTCATTCTTGCCTTTTGCTGCAAGCCTTGCGACATATTCGTTAATCAATGTGTCGTTTTCAGCATGGACTGCATTTAAGCCGCCAAATTCCTTAAGCAGCTTCATACCCTCAAGCAGAATGCCGTCATTTGTCATAGGATAATTCGAGCAGGGGCACATGAACGACTTAAAAGCGCCTGCTCCTAACCTAAAGCAAGCTTCCATTTCATCAAGATGGCCGGGAATAAGCCCGCCCCAAAGGCCAAAATCAATAACGAACTTCTTTTCTGCTTCCGCCTTTTTATCAAGGAATGCTTTAATAGTTACAGTAGAAGGTTCTGAGAGCGGCTGTTCAAGCGCAGTTGTCACACCGCCTGCAGCTGCTGCTGCGCTTGAGCATTCGAATGTCTCACGCAGAGGTGTCCCATGTCCGCCATGCAGGTGCGGGTCAATAGCGCCCGGCATGACATAGCGGCCTTTTGCGTCTACAACCTCAGCTGCTTCATTGCCAACATTGCAGGCAGTTATTGCAGCTACTCTGCCATCCTTTACGCACAGCTCACCCTCGATAATTTCGGTTGAACTGACTATTTTTGCATTTGTTACAAGCAAATCGTATTTCACTTTGATTTCTCCTAAAATAGAATTTTTATTGCAGCGCTTTGTTGGCTCATTCCAAGACAAATGGGTCTATTCGCTTTGTTGAATCTACCTTTTTGAGAATAATGTGTTCAGGATATCCGAGGAGCTCCCCAAATTTAATTGAGATTTCCCGCCGAATAGCGCCTGTGTAGGCGTTGCCTGCCTCGAGCGCTTCTATTTGCTTTTGCAGAGCAAAATATGCCTCAAGCACAGCATCTTCTGCATAATAAAGAATAGAGCGTTTGCCTTTAACAAAGTCTTCGCTTTGTATATCAGTAACAATCAGTTTATCTACCACATGGTATTTTGTTTTGAAGCCCTCGCTTATTAGGCGCGAAGCCTCCTCTATAACAGGCAGGTCGCTCGGTGCAACAGGCGGGCTTATTGCAAGCGGTTTTACCCCGCATGCAACCATTTCTATAAAACAGTTAATCATCCCGATTTGGCTTGAAATTACATCAAGCGGATAAGATAAAGACCCCATATTTATCTCCTTTCAACTCATTTAAGCTATTCGCTAAATACCAGTTTACCCTGTATATAGACCTTTGAAATCCCAATCGGCGGAATTTCAGGCTCTAAGTATGAATTAACATCTATAATAGTTTCAGGGTTAAAGAGCACAAGGTCTGCGGACATGCCTTCGCGGATTATACCGCGATCCCAAAGCCTTAGCCTTCTTGCAGGCTCCATTGTTATTTTGTGGATTGCAGTTTCAAGAGGCATTAACTTTGCATCGCGCACATAGCGGCCTAAAAAGCGAGGGAATGAGGCGTATGTGCGAGGATGCGGGTGCGCGCCGACTATGCCGTCTGTGCAGACGCACTGGTGCGGGCTTTGCATTACATGCACAACATCGTCTTCGCCTATGGAAAAATAAATAGCGATTACAGCAGGACCTTCATGCTGGAGAATGTGCAGCACAGCAGTCCCAACATCCATGCCTAACTTTGCGGCTATTTCATCCATCTTCTTGCCTGCCATCCAGGCATATTCTTCAGTTGCAACTGAGGCTATCATTATGCATTCGCCGCCGCCGCGCACTGCTATTTCAGCATTGGTCTCTTCTAATATCTTTTTATAAGCATCAGGGTCTCTAAGCCTTGCTTGGAACTCCTGCTCGCCGCCTTCAAACGCCCATTGAGGCGCGCAAACTTTAAGCCCTGTGCAAGCAGCAGTCCATGGATATTGGTCGAACGTGACATCATAGCCTAAGGCGCGCAGCTTTTCTATGCGCTTTATGCCTTCGCGCACAAGCCCCCAGTTTGGCGGCCCTAATGCCTTAAAATGCGAAATCTGCAGCCGTGCTCCGCTGTTTTCAATCATTGTGAGCATTTCGTCTATAGATTCAAGCAGCTTGCTCTTTTCATTGCGCATGTGCACCATGATAAGACCATCGTATTGCGCAACGACTTTTGCCATTTCAATAAGTTCTGCCGTATTCCCATAACTGCCCGGCGGATAGATTAAGCCGAACGAAAGCCCCTTGGCCCCCTCCTCCATACATTTAGCAAGAAGTTCACGCATTTTGTTCATTTCATCCGGGGTCGGTTCACGATTATCGTTGCCCATGATGTTCATGCGGAGTGTGCCGTGGCCGACTAAGCTTACAAAGCGGACTGCAGGCGCCGCTTTTCCAACTTCTGCCATATATTCGCCAAAGCTGCGCCAGAAGTAGGGCCGGTCGATTGTACCTGCTAAAGGCGCCATATTATCCGCAAGCTCTTTAAGAAGCTCTTCTGTAACAGGCGCAACAGAGGAACCGTCCTGCCCTAAGACTTCGGTTGTAACGCCCTGCTTCACACTTGCCGGAAGGGAAGGATTCTTAAATAGTTCAAGTTCCATGTGGCTATGTGTGTTTATAAACCCGGGCGAGAGCGCAAGCCCTTTAGCATTTACCACATAGCAGCCCTCGATATTGCCTAAGCTGCCAACACGCGCGATTTTTTCGCCTTCTATAAGCACATCACCAAAAAACGGTCGCGCGCCAGACCCATCATAAATTGTTGCGTTTTTAATAAGTGTTTTTTCCATGTGTAACTCCATAAGCATGATATTTGCGAGAAAAGTTTGAATAGAGCAAATCCAAAGTATTTACTATCGATAGCATATACTTTATTTCTTTTACTGTCAATTACGAGAACATGCAAATAGTATATAAAGCTGCACCCTAAAACTATGGTTCCGGCTTGACACCTACATACCCATATATTATATTGTATTCATCGGTTATCGACAGTAGATAGAATTATACAGAGTATATGAGCAGATTACAACAAATGATACAGGCGCTTGCCCAATTCGGCATGCAGCCCGATGGTTCGGTTTCGCGCGTTGCGTTTTCTAAAGAGGTGCGCGGGGCAGCTAAAGCCATACAAAAGCGCCTTGATGAAGCCGGGCTTGTTACGCAAATAGATAAAGTCGGTTCTGTGCACGGCTTTTTTAAGGGGAGCAGACCTGAGCTTGGAATAATAGCAATAGGTTCGCATATAGACAGCGTTAAAAACGGCGGCATCTTTGATGGTGCGCTTGGCGTTGCAGCAGCAATTGAATGCGTGCTTAAAATGCGCGAGCAAGGCTATATCCCAAGGCACAGTCTCGAAGTAATAGGTTTTGAAGCTGAAGAAGGCAGCGAACTTGGCGGCACATTGGGCAGCCGCGCAATGCTTGGCAACGTTGATACAAAAGCGGAGGGCTTTGAGGAATTAGCGGCAAAATGCGGCCTTACGCCAGAGGATATACTTCAGGCTCGAGTTGACAGCTCAAAATACAAAGCGTATTTAGAACTGCACATTGAACAGGGCGATACGCTCTACCAAAGCGGCGCCCTTATAGGGGTTGTCAGCGGTATAGTAGGCATAACGCGCTATCGCATCATAGCAAATGGCGAGAGCAACCATGCGGGCACAACAAGCATGGCAGGCCGTAAAGACGCGTTAACAGGCATGGCAAAGCTGCTCGTTAAAATAGATGAAATTGCTAAAGGCTTTGCAAAGAACTTTGTCTGCACAGTTGGGACTATTTCGGTTGAGCCAGGTGCTGTAAATGTTATCCCGGGCAGGGCAGAATGCATACTTGAACTTCGCCATATGGAAAGCGATGTTATTGATGCTTTTATACGCAAAGTAAAGAATGAAGCAGCACAGCTTGAAAAAATTGCATTCAGCTTTAGAAAAATTATTGACAAAAGCGCGGTGCTTTGCGACACGGAAATTATTGAGCAAACAAAACAAATTTGCATAGAGCGCGGCATAAAATACGAGCTGCTCCCAAGCGGCGCAGGGCATGATGCAAATGCAATGGCAGCCGCAATGCCTTCAGGCATGATTTTTGTGCCAAGCAAGGGCGGCTACAGCCATTGCGCAGAAGAATGGAGCGAATGGGAGCATTGCGAGCTGGGCGCAAAAGTGCTTTATGATACTCTGCTCGCGCTCGACGCTTCACTATAAAAAGCAGAGGTGGTTCAATGCAAAAGCCAATTCATGTAGGACTGTTGGGGTGCGGGACAATCGGCGGGTTTGTTTTAAACTCTATACTTCAGGGGCGCACAAAGGATGCTGTAGTTTCGGTTATCTGCACTAAAACAACAACTTCAAAAGGCGCAGAGCTTGCGCGCAAACATAAAATCGCCTTAGTTCATGATGTGCAGGAAATGATACAAAAGCAGCCTGACGTTATACTTGAGAGCGCATCGCATGAGAGTGTAGAAACTTACGCAGAGCGCATCCTCCTTTCCGGCATTGGCTTTATACCCATGAGTTTGGGTGCCTTAGTTGATGATAGGCTGCTAAAAAGGCTGCAGTCTGCAGCTGAAAAAGGAAATTCGCTTTTTATAATCCCCTCAGGAGGAATAGGCGGCTTAGATGCAATAAGCGCTGCCGCACTAATGGGGCTTGATGAAGTAACTATGACTACGCGAAAACCGCCTGAAGCCTGGAAGCACATAAGCGCAGTTGAAAACACAGGCATTGATTTAGACGCGCTTAAGGAGCCATACCTTTTATTTGAAGGCTCAGCACGCGAGTGTGTAAAGGAATACCCGCAGAACATAAACATTGCGGCAGCACTGAGCTTAGCAGGCGTAGGCTTTGATAAAACAAAAATACGAATTTTTGCAGACCCGACGATTTCTACAAATACGCATTTAATTGAATGCAGAGGAGCTGCAGGCAGGAAATCGTTTTTGTTTGAAAATACACCTGCAAAAGAAAACCCCAAAACAACATATCAGGCATGCGCAAGCGCAGCAGAAGCGCTTAGCCTGTTCACCTCAAAATACATTATTCTTTAGCATGCGGTATAGTAAGCTATCACAGCAAAGGCTAAGAATACCTTATTATATTAAAATACAAGTTTAACAACAGAAAAGGAGCAAGAAAATGGAATTGCCTGTAACACTTAAAGACATAAAAGAGGCAAGCGTGCGCTTAGCCCCGTATGTCAAACGCACCCCTGTTCTTAGAGCAGAAAAGCTTGACTCTGCGTTAGGCTGTTCTGTGTATTTTAAACCGGAATGCCTGCAGCTGACAGGCTCGTTTAAAATCCGCGGCGCAACCAATAAAATCCTCACTATGACTGACGAAGAGCGCGCAAAAGGCATTATAGCCTCATCTTCAGGCAACCACGCGCAAGGAGTTGCGTTTGCAGCGGGAATGTTGGGCTGCAAAGCTACGATTGTGCTGCCTGCGGATGCACCTAAGGTAAAAGTAGATGGCACACGCGCTTTAGGCGCAGAAGTCGTGCTTTTTGGTCATGGTTCAATAGAGCGGTATAAAAAGCTTTATGAGCTTGTGGATGAAAAGGGTTACTCAGTCGTGCATTCCTTTAACGACCCTATGCTTATTGCTGGGCAGGGCACTGTCGGCTATGAGCTGATGCAGGATTTAAAGGATGTTGATACTGTAATCGTGCCGCTTGGCGGCGGCGGGCTTATGGCAGGCGTTGCAGCAGCCATAAAAGAAACCAACCCGAATGTGCGCGTAATTGGCGCTGAACCTGCTGCAATCGCAAGGTATTCCGAGAGCCGCAAGGCGGGAAAGCCTGTTGTTTTAGAGCTTAAAGACACAGTTGCGGATGGGCTTATGATTGTAAACACCGGCACAAACACCTATCCCATAATTGAAAAATATGTGGATGAAATTGCGGCAGTCGAAGATGGCGCAATAATAAAAGCGCTCAACGAAATAGTGTTTAAAGGCAAGCTGCTTGTAGAGGCCTCAGCCGCAATAGGCGTAGGCGCTGTGCTTAGCGGCAAAATCAAAGTCCGCCCTGATGAAAAGGTATGCTTCGTACTTTCAGGCGGCAACATAGACCCTTCGACCTTAAGCAAATATATACAATAATAAATGGAGGTTTCTACAATGTCTGAAAATATTATTCTTCCCGAATGGCAGCAGGACGCTAAGTTCCCTTCCCA
>JAKJBL010000076.1 GCA_022707005.1 Bacillota bacterium
ACGAAAGCGTGCCTGTAGGAAAAAGCGAAGCAGAAAACAAAGAGCAACGCGTTTATGGCGAGCTGCCGAAGTTTGGCTTTGAACCAAAGCCGCATTGGGAGCTTGGCGAGAGCTTAGGCATACTCGACTTTGCGACTGCAGCAAAGGTCACAGGCTCGCGCTTTACCTTTTATAAGGGGCTTGGCGCAAGGCTTGAGCGCGCAATAATAAACTTCTTCTTGGATACCCACACATGCGAGAGCGGCTATACGGAAATCTTCCCGCCGTTTATTGTAAACAGGGCAAGCATGGTAGGCACAGGTCAGCTGCCCAAATTTGAAGATGACGCGTTCAAACTAACAAACAGCGACTACTTCTTAATCCCTACGGCAGAAGTGCCTGTTACTAATATGTTTCGCGATGAAATTCTTTCGCCTTTTGAACTACCCCAGAAGTTTTGCGCGTACAGCGCGTGCTTTAGGGCTGAGGCAGGCAGCGCTGGGAGGGATACGCGCGGGCTTATCCGCCAGCACCAGTTCAACAAAGTAGAGCTTGTGAAGTTTACAAGCCCTGAAACATCCTACGCTGAGCTTGAAGCGCTTACAAAGGACGCTGAGCTTGTGCTGAAAAAGCTTGGGCTTGCGTACAGGGTAGTGTCGCTTTGCACAGGCGATTTAGGCTTTGCCTCAGCAAAAACTTACGACATAGAAGTGTATATGCCAAGCTATGGCAGATATGTTGAAATAAGCTCCTGCTCAAACTATGAAGACTTCCAGGCGAGGCGCGCGAATATCCGCTTCCGCAGGGAGGAAAAGGCAAAGCCCGAGTTTGTGCACACGCTCAATGGCTCAGGCGTAGCAGTCGGCCGCACTCTTGCCGCAATTATAGAAAACTTCCAGCAGCAGGACGGCTCTGTAAAGCTTCCTAAGGCACTCGTGCCGTATATGGGCGCAAACCTTATTGAACCAAAACGCTAAAGCTGCCTAAAGCAAAAGCTCCGCTCCCAAAGTTAGGGAACGGAGCTTTTTTAAGCTTAAGTTAATTCAACGCATCCTTAAGCGCTTTACCTGCCTTAAAGGAAGGCGCGACAGACGCGGGAATGTCAATTTCAGCCCCAGACATGGGATTGTGGCCTTTGCGCGCCTCGCGATGCTTTGCCTCAAATACGCCAAACCCTACGATTTGAACCTTTTCATCTGCCTTAAGCGCTTCTGTTACTGCTGCGATAAACGCATTTAGCGCCTTATCAGCATCTTTTTTTGGCAGACCGCTCTTTTGCGCGATTGCCGCGATTAAATCCGCTTTGTTCATTCCCAAGAATCCTCCTTGTTTTATCTTTCAAGTGTGATAAAATTTCTAATCCGAACCCTATTGTATCAGCCTTTTTTAGGATACACAATACTTATTTTGCTTATTTTTGGCTGTTTTCAGTGCTTTTTACTTCGTTCCAGAGCTCATCCTTTTCTAAAAGGCTCAACTTAATAAATTGGAGCCCTCTGCTTTTTGCAAGCGCCTCCATTTGTGAAAATCTAAGGGAGAACTTATCGCATGCTTTTGATAAAAGCTCCTCAGGCTCAAGCCCCAAAAGCCTTGCTACATTGACTGCCGCAAAAAGCAAATCCCCAAGTTCACAGGCAATGTCGCCGCTGCCGCCTAAAGCTTCTTTAAGCTCCAAAAGCTCCTCTTCGAGTTTATCAAGAGCAGGCGCCGGGCTATCCCAATCAAAGCCTGCCTGGCTCGCCTTAGCCTGAAGCTTATTTGCGCGCATAAGGCTCGGCAGGTTTTTTGGCACAGCGTTTAGCACATCGGAATGCGTTAAAAAGCGCTTCTCGTCTTTTTTAAGCTGTTCCCATCTTTTTGTTACAGCCTGGGGCGTAGGAGCGCTTGCGCCATTAAACACATGAGGATGCCTGTAAATAAGCTTTTGTACGAGAGTGCTTGTTATATCCCTTGCTATAAAGCTGCCCTGCTCAGAGGCAATTTCTGCATGGAGCACGCATTGAAGGAGCACATCGCCAAGCTCCTCGCAAAGCGCAATGTCGTTTTTATTATCAATTGCTTCAAGCGCTTCGTAGCATTCCTCTATTAAATTCTTTTTTAAGCTTTCGTGCGTCTGTTCCCTATCCCACGGGCAGCCATTGGGGCTCCTTAGTTTAGAGATAATTGAAAGAAGCTCATCAAAGCCGAAGCGCTCAAGCTCAAGCGGAGCAACAGGAGTTATTATAACAACTGTAGCTGCATCATAGTGCCTCTGCCTGTCAAGCTCATAAAGCGGGATGCGCAAAACCGTATAGCTGCCCTCAGCCTTAAGCATGCAAAAGTAAACGCTGTGTTTCGCAGGGTAATATTCGAGGAGCCTTAGCTTAACTTCGCCTGCAGCTAAGCTTGAGTCAAGCTCCTCTACTGCAAGGCAGCACCCGGGGTTTATAGGCTCTAAAAGCGCTGACGCTGCAAAAACCCTATAATCGTCAAAGCCAAGCAAAGCGCACGCTAGAGCAGCTTGCGCAAAACCTGCGCCTGAAATGAAATTTACGCATATACCCTGTGCCTGCGCCTTTAAGCTTAGCTCCATAAGCGCCCGGCTTATCGTGCTTCCTGGCACAGCATATACGACATCGCCGTTTTCACATGCTCTTAAAAGCGTTTTGCTTATTGCCTCGTTTAAAGCTGAAAAGTCCGAACTTTGTTCGTAGAGAGCATCCATACTTAAAAAGTCAAGCCCTGCATCAACAAGCGGAAGCACACAGGGCGTTTGCGCAGTCTGCACAAAGAGAGTTTTCGCGTTTTTGCAGCATTCCAAAGCAGAAACAGAAATTGTTTGCGGGGTGCTTAACGCTGCAATTGTAAGTGTAGGCATATTTCTCCTTAACGCTTTCTTTTAGGCTGCCCCATTAACGCCTTTAACCTGCTGCCGCCCGGGATAAAGGCAAGGTCTTCTGTATTTAGCATCCTTAGCCCTATAAACGCGGCTGCATAGAGCGCAACGCCTAACATTACAGCAATAAGAGTTGCAAGCGTAGGGCTTATATGCGCAATAAGGAAAGCATAAAGCGCATATACTGCAAGCCCCATAAGCGCAGATGATGCTATGGGCTTAATGAAAACATCAAATATGTTAAGCCTTAAGCCCGTTTTGCGCACAAGATATACTATGTCAAGAATACCTGCAGCGCCATAGCAGACGACTGTTGAAACAGCGGCTCCCTGGATGTTTATTTCTGGTCGCCGCATGAGCACAAGAAGAGTGACAACCTTAAGGAAACCGCCAAAAACTAAATTTATTACAGGCACATAGGGCTTGCCAAGCCCCTGAATAACGCCTGTGAGCGCCTGCACAAGCGAGAGGAAGACAACGCCTACACAGGCAGTGCGCATAAGGTCAGAAGCAACGCTAAGCTGCACTTTTGTAAGCGAGGAGTAGAGCATGCCGAGTATAGGCTCTGCAAGCACATAAAGCCCAACAGCGCAGGGCGTGCCTATTATTAAAGCAAGCTTCATGCCTGTTAAGGCTGCGCTTTTTACAAGCCTGAACTCTTTCTTTGCAGTATAGGATGAAATTGCGGGCACAAGGCTCATTGCAAGCGCAACTGTAAGCACTGCAGGCATGTTGATAACGCGCGTCACATAGGAGTATAAAAGCGAGTATGCCTCGCCTGCAGCTTCAACGCTGTAGCCTATTCCTTCGAGTGTGCGGATTATAAGCGCGCTGTCAAGAATGCCTGTTAAGGGCATAACAGAGGCTCCGATTGTAACCGGGACAGCAATCATAAGAATTTGCCTGCTTATAGGCAAAGACGAGGTCTGGAACTTTTGTGTGCTTTGTGGCTCAATGAAGCGCTGCCTGCGCCTTATATAAAATACAAAAATAATAATAAGCGCAAAAAACTCCGAGATGCTCACTCCTATGAGCGCGCCCATTGCAGCATATTCAGGCCCTTTAGGAAGGAGCAGCTTTGCAAGCGCAAACCCCGCAGCAAGCTTAAAAAGCTGCTCAGCGATTTGCGAAACTGCTGTGCCGGTCATTTGCTGCATTCCCTGTAAATAGCCCCTGTACGCGCACATGAGCGAAACAAAAAGCAGCGCAGGTGCAAGCGCCCTGAACGAAAGCGCCTGCTTTGCGATTTCTAAAGAAGCATCTTTAGGGTATGAAATGCCCGAGAGCAGGTCTGCGCCAAAATACATAAAGAGAGATGTAAATATGCCTACAAGAAGAAGCAGCCTGAAGGCAGTTTTAAAAACTTGCCGCCCGCCTTTATAATCACCGAGAGTTACGCGTTCTGAAACAAGCTTTGAAATTGCAGTAGGCAGCCCAGCAGAGGAAATTACCAAAAGCCAGGTATAGTAGCGGTATACAATATCGTAATAACGCATTGCATCTACGCCAACAAGGTTTGCAAGCGGTATATGGTATACGGCGCCTATGAATTTTACAAGGAGTCCGGCTGCTGCAAGAACAGCAGCTCCAGCTACGAACGAACGTTTTTCCATCAAGGCTCCCTTAAAGCACGCTTTATGCAGGGCTCTCTTTGCTCCATACAGTATAGCAGATTTTCTATTTTTGCCAACATAGAGGCGCTTATGCAAAAACAATTTATTTTTGCCGCCATGACTATGATATACTGTGTATACTCTAAATTATTCCGATACGCGTATTCTAAGGGGGAGGTAAGGATGTTTAAAAACAAAGACGGCACACTTTCCATAAAAAAACTTACAGCATCTGTTATTGCTCTAATTTTAATTGCTGTGCTTGCTGTAGGGAGCGTTGTAATCATACCTGCAGGGCATACAGGCGTGCTTGTTACGCTTGGCAGAGTAAGCGAGTATGTGCTCCAGGAAGGCATGCATGTAAAAATCCCCTTTGCGCAGAGGGTCGTGCAAATCGACAACCGAATTGTCAAGCTCGAAGTAAACACACAGGCGTTTTCAAAGGATTTGCAGACTATTTCAGCTGTAATTGCAGTAAACTACCGCATTGACAGAGGCATGGGCTATTCAATATATAAAAACTTAGGCGCAGCATACGAAAACGTGCTTGTTGTACCTGCAATTCACGAAGTGCTAAAAGCAGTCGTAGCCCAGTATACTGCAAGCACGCTTGTTTCTGAGCGAAGCATGGTTTCTGTTATGCTCGACGACTATATAAAGCAAAAAATGCAGCCTTCAGGCATTATTGTGGAAGACTTAAATATTATTGACTGGGATTTTTCAGACGAATATATAAACGCTATTGAGCAAAAGCAGGTCGCTGAGCAGAACCTTATAAAAACGCGCACAGAACAGGAACAGGCTATTGTTATTGCTCAGGCTGCAGCAAAGCAAAAGCTTATTGCAGCAGAAGCCGAAGCAGGAGCAGCAGTTATTGAAGCTGAAGCGCGCGCTAAGCAAATTGCAGTTGAAGCAGAGGCACAGTCTGAAGCGAACCGAAAGCTTGCAGAGTCGCTCTCAAAAGAGCTTATTAACTACGAAACAATAAAAAAATGGGATGGCAAGCTTCCGCAAGTACAAAGCGGCTCAAACCCCTTAATAAGCTTTGACTTAAACCAATAGCAAAGGTAAATAATATGAAGCTCACATATCTAAAAAACAGCGGCTTTGCGCTTGAAAAGGGCGACGACCTGCTCATTATTGATTGTTTTAACCCGAAAGCACACCCTATGCTTGACGCTAAGACGCTTAGCGCTAAAAACAGCATTACTGCGCTTGTAAGCCACAGCCACAGCGACCACTATTCAAAAGATATATGGGAGCTTCCCTTGGCGAAATTTGCGGTATCGTTTGACGTGCCTAAGCTTAAGGAAGCAGTTGCGCTAAGCCCGGGCGAACAAGCAATAGTAAACGGCATTGAGCTAAAGACATACGGAAGTACTGACGAGGGCATAAGCTTCCATATAAACTGGGACGGGCTTTCAATCTTCCATGCGGGCGACCTGAATTTTTGGCATTGGGCGGATGAAAGCACAAAAGAGTATGTGCTTGAGGCTAAGGCGCAGTTTTTAGAAGAACTTTCGCGTATACAGGCAGGTGTAAAAGCGCTTGACCTTGCCTTCTTCCCTGTTGATAAAAGAATGGGCAGCGATTACTATAGGGGCGCAGTGA
>JAKJBL010000077.1 GCA_022707005.1 Bacillota bacterium
GGCGCAGGTGCCGGCATGGGTATTGGCTGTGGGGTTGGCGAGGGCATTGGCTGCGGCATTGGCACAGTTGGCGCAGGTATTGGCACCTGCTCCTCAATGCTCATAAAATCAGGTTCAACAACAGGGGGCACAAAAGGTGAGACCGGCGGCACATCGATACCTGTTGTCAAGAATGGGGTTATAATTTCGGGCACCTCCTCCTGTTGTGCCGCAAAAGTATAAGCGCTCACTTTAAGGGCGGGCACCTCCTGCTGCACAGGCGCAGGCTTATGCTGCATATTAAAGATTTCGCCTTTTGGGGGCGCCTGGTCTTGTGCTTGTTCCGTTTCTTCCTTTAACTCGGGTTTCTTAGGTATATTTGAGGGTTCGGGCAGTTTCTGCTGGGGTCGGAATTTCTGGATGAAATACCGGTCAGACATACCATTTGGCAAAGCTTCATCCGGCATCCCCATAAATGGCTTTAGCTCCGGTTGTTCTTCATGTATAGGCGCAGGTTGGGAAGGTGCTGTCTTATTCTGCTCTGCTATGCCCGGCATACGCGTCTTTGTGCTTTGCTCCATTGGCTGAGCGGGGCGTACAGCTGCAGGCACAGAAGGCAAAGCGCCTTGCAAGGGCTGCGCCTGCTGAGCTGCTCCAGGCCTTTGTGCGCCTGTGCGCACCTGATTTTGTCCTCTTTCTTCAGGCGCGGCCTGCGGCATAACGCCGGATTGCGGCGCTTCTTTTGCTGCGGATTTTGCGAAGCAAAGGCGCAGCTGTACCATTGCAGCTTCAAAATCATCCTCCCTGCCGCGAACAGGTCCGCAGCATTCGCATATACCCTGTGCATTTATAGCTGCAAGCCCGTAAAGCGTTTCTTTGCTGCTGTGAGGCGAACGCCCGTTGAGTACCCCGTGAACTCCGCCGCTTGTGAGTAAAAACGGTTCAAGGTCTGCCCGTTCGGAGCCGCTCCAGCGTACGTCCACTTCCGAATGGCTGTTGATGTCGCGCACGCGCGCAAGCGCGCAATGCGTTCCGTCAGGTGCAAACATCGGAATCATAGTTACCATTTGTTCCATTGCCTACCTCCTTATGCCGCATTTTTGCATATACAAGGCGTAAAAACGCGGCAAAATTGCTTTCCCTACATATATATGCGAATTTGCTGCTTGTGACGCTAAATTTTGATGTATGCGCGCACATGTGCAAGCGTGCCTTTGCTGTGTTATAATAAACCCGCAATAAAAAAAGGAGAGGCATTATGTCCTGCCGCTTTTCAAAGGAGGCGCTGCCGCTTGAGGCTACGCCTGTAGAGAATATGTTCATACTTGAATATATGCCGGGCGCAAACGCAATTCAGCTTCAGGTGTATCTTTATGGGCTTATGCTCTGCAGATACCCCGCCTTTTCGGGTATACCTGTTTCGGAGGCGCTTGGCCTTAGTGAGGATGAGGTAAAAGAAGCCTTTGTATATTGGCAGCGTGAGGGGCTTGTGCGCATCTTAAGCGCCAGCCCGTTAGATGTTGAATACATTGCGCCGGGGGAGCGCAGGGCTGAGCCAACGCTTGTGCCGGGCAAGCATCATGAGCTTATTCAGGCGGTTCAGCAGCTGTTTGCGCCGCGAAGCCTTAGGCCTGCCGAGTTAAGGCGGGTGTATGACTGGGTGGATGTCTTTGGCATGGAAGATGAGGCTGTGCTTGAGCTTATTTCGCATTGCATAAAAGCAAAAGACGGCGCTGTGAGCATGAACTACCTTGATACAGTCGCTTTAGCATGGGCTGATGCAGGCATTGTTACAAAAGAGCAGGCAAGAGCAAGGGCGAACGCGCATGAGGAACTGACCGGCGGCGCAGCTTCAGTGCTTAAGCGCTGGAACAAGAGCCGCCGCCCGACAAAGGACGAGCTTGCCCTCTATGAAAAATGGACAGTTGACTGGGGGTTTTCGCAAGAGGCGGTTTTGTCCGCCTGCCCTGCAATAACGCGCGCTGAACGGCCAAGCTTCAAATATCTTGACGGAGTACTTGAACGCCTAAAGAGCAAGGGCATTACAGATGAAGGTGCAATCCTTAAAACCTTTGAAGCTGAAGAAAGCAGCGCTTCTTTTAGCCGCGAGCTGTTTGAGGCTATGGGCATGTCGAGAGCTTCGCGGCCTGCTGAGCGCGAACAGCTCTTTGGCTATTTGGATTATGGGTTTGAGCCTGCGTCGCTTATAGCTGCAGCAAGCTTTGCAGCCTCGGGCGAACGGCCGCTTGCCTTTTTTAAGCGCCTCGTATCAGAACTTAAAGAGCAGGGCATATATAGCCTTGACGCAGTAGCCGGCTATCTTAGCGCAAAAGATAAAAAGACCGCCCGCCCAACGCATAAGCTTAATGCTGCGGATTATCCCCAAAAACAGTATTCACAAAAAGAGCTTGCGCACATTTACGTAAACCTGGACGAGGAGGCGGAATAATGTCCTTATCCGAAATACGTGAACATTACGAGCGGCTGAGGTTTTACGAACTCGAAGCCTTACAGGCGCGAATAAGGCACGCGGAGGCGTTAGCCCCCGAGTTCAAGGAGCTTGCAAAAAAAAGACACGAGGCTGCGCTCGATGTTGCAAATGCAATAAGGCAGGGGGACTCAGCTAAAGCAGCAGCAAAACGGGCAAAGGCTTCGCATGAAGAGCTGCTTCAAAAAGAACGGACGCTTCTTGCAGCCTTGGGTTTACCTAAGGATTATTTAACGCTTAAGGTTCACTGCGCAAACTGCGGCGATACGGGCTATACAGGCGAGCCGCTGCGCGCAGTTTGCATTTGCCAAAAAAAGCTTTTGCTCTCTGCCGCTGTTTCAACTTCACAAATTAATTCCCGCGAGACATTTTGTAATTTTGACCCTGAAATCTTCTCGAACAAAGCGCAGCTAAGGCAAATGCAGTCTGCTAAGCGCCTTGCAGAGGATTATGCAGATGCTTTGCCGGATACAAAAGTGAAGAACCTCATTTTTATCGGCATGGCAGGGCTTGGCAAATCATTTCTTTTAAACTGTATTGCAGAGCGGGTGCTCTCGCGTACGCTTGAAGTTAAAAAAATAACCGCATATAACCTTAGCGAACAGCTGCTTGAAGGCATAAGGCGCGGCGCTGACGCAGCGCAGGGGTTCATAAAGGTGCCGCTTTTGCTCATTGACGACCTAGGCACTGAACCGCTTATAAATAATATTACGCTTGAATACTTTTTCAGCATTTTAAACGAACGCAGAAACAGCCGGCTCCATACAGTCGCAGCGACAAACCTATCTTTAGAAAAGCTGCAGACCCGCTACGGAGAGCGCATCTTTTCACGCCTTGTAAGCGCGGACGCTTCCCTTATCATTAACCTTACGGGCGAGAACCTGCGTCTTGCGCCAAGGCGTGAGGAAGCTACATGAACGAAAGCCCCATGCTTATGAGCGCGCCTGCAAAACTCAACCTTTGCCTTAATGTTAAACACAGGCGGGCTGACGGCTACCATGAGCTTGATATGCTCAACCTTGCAGTTTCACTTTGCGATACGCTTGAGTTTATGCCTGCAAAAACTATAGAAGTTTCATACAAAAATCTTGCACCCCCAAAATTTGATTTAATTGCTGCTGCAGCGAATGCTTATGCGCAAAAAAGTTCAAAGCAGCTCGGGTGCAGGATTGGTGTATTTAAGCGCATACCCGAACAGGCGGGCTTGGGCGGGGGCAGCGCAGATGCAGCTGCTGTGCTTCGCTTAATGCAGGCTGCGTATAACGCGCTAAGCAGCAGCGCGCTTTTTGAGGTTGCAAGAAGCCTTGGCGCTGATGTGCCGTTTTGCCTTTACAGCCTTACATGCAGGGTTGGCGGAATAGGCGAAAAGCTAAAACCCCTTGCTCTGAATAATACAAAACTCTGGTTTCTCATAATAAAGCCCAAAGAGGGCATAAAAACAGCTGAGTTGTTTTCATACCTGAAGCTTCCGGTAGAATATAAAAACATAAACCTTGCTGAAAGGGCTTTAATAAACGGGGATTTAAAAACGCTCGGCGAACAGCTTGGCAATTCGCTTGAGCCTGCAGCTTCTGAGCGTCTGCCAAAGATTCGGCAATACCATGGCCGCCTGATGGAAGCAGGCGCTTTAGGAGCCTCAATGACAGGCTCAGGGTCAGCAGTTTTTGGCTTGTTCAAAGACGAGGCAGCAGCAAAAAGCGCTCAGTCTAAAATTCAGGAAGCTGCGTTTTCTTTTGTGTGCCACAGCCTTTAAGGCGGAACAAGTATAAACAATAATATATATGAAAAGTTTAATATGCATTGCTGCAGTTAGGCAATGTATATTTTTTTGCACTATGCAAGCCCATCATCAAGGAAATGGCTAAGAATCTGAGGTTGCGCGAATCCTGTCACTATCTGTATATACTGGAAGAATACTCATGTATTTTGGCGCAGCAAATGTGTATAACAAGCCTCAAACAAGCATCCGTTGGCTTAGGGGCTGTGCATAACTCTGTGCATTGTGTGGATAGATATGCGAATATGCAGGTATGGAACGTATATGCAGCCCAATGAATATGCATTAAGCCAAAAGCCGAGGCGTTTGTTAATATGCGCAAAGCAATGCGAATAGTATAGTAAGAAGGCTTATTTAAGGGGGGCAGGGCGAATGAAGCCGCATCAGAGTTTAGCTAAGCTATTTTATGATTGGATGGGGGTCTTGCTTGCAGTTGTGCTTTTGTTTCTTGGCTTAACAGGTCAGTGGGCGCCAAACGAATGGTCAAAAACGCACGCGCAAAGCGTTCTTTCAAAAACGGATGGTACAGACGCGCTCTTAATCGTAGTTGATGCAGGGCACGGAGGCAAAGACAATGGGGGGGAAAGCAAAAACGGCGTAAAAGAGGCCGGGCTTAATCTTAAGGTTGCAAAGCTTGTTGAGAGCGGGCTTCGGGAAGCGGGCTTTGCTGTTAAAATGACACGCACTGATAAAAACTCTTTAGGTGACAATAAGCGCAAGGATATGCAGGCGCGCCGTGAAATAATGCGCGAAGATGGAGTTGCAGCAGTTGTAAGCATACATATGAATAAATTTTCGGATTCAAGCATAAGCGGCCCAATGGTGTTTTATATGAAAGGCTCTGAAAAGGGGCAGGCGCTTGCAGAAGCAGTTATTGAGGCAGTCTGCCTAAAGCTTGGCCATGCAAAGCGGCCTGCTAACCCGGGGGATTATTTTGTGCTGCGAGAGAGCATAGCGCCAGCAGCAATCATCGAGTGCGGCTTTTTGTCAAACTCTGCTGATGAGGCAAAGCTCGTACAGCCCGAGTATCAGCAAAAGCTTGCAGAAGGAATTGTTTCGGGTCTTGCTAAATATTTTGCGCCGAAAAGCTAAGCGGATTGCTCATTGCCCGTACAAGCGCTTTGCCGTATAATACAAATGATATACTCGTACTTTTGGAGGTTTTTTGAAAATGAAACTAATGCTTGTAGGCGCAGGCGGTATAGGCGGCTATCTTTCAGTGATGCTCGGAAACGGCGGCTATGACTTTACGCTTGTTGCGCGCGGCGCAACTCTTGAAGCCATACAAAAAAACGGGCTCACGCTTTCTACCCCAAAAAAGCGCATAGTGCTTGAGCGCGTAACATGTACGGACAAGCCAGAGGAGTATGGCATTCAGGATGCTGTTATTATTTGCACAAAGGGGTATGGGCTAGATGGAGCGCTCGATATGATAAGCCCGTGCGTTAATGACGAAACGCTTATAATACCAATGCTTAACGGGGTAAATGCGCACAAGCGCATAGCCAAGCGGCTTAAAATGGGCGTTGCTCTTGACGGGTGTATTTATGTGTTCAGCCGGGTGCTTGAACCTGGCATTATAGAGCAAACAGGTTCAATAAACAGCGTTTACATGGGTATCCCGGGCATTGCATCAAAGGACAGCCCGAAAACGCTC
>JAKJBL010000078.1 GCA_022707005.1 Bacillota bacterium
AGGTTGCGCTGTTAACAAGTGAAAACGTTGCGCGAAGGTTCGGGCTCTATGGCAGAAAGGGTGCGCTTGCTATTGGCTTTGACGCTGACTTTAATATTATTGATATGGATAAAACCTGGCTGTGCAAAGCTGAAAACATGCATTACCTCAATAAGCACACCCCGTTTAACGGGCGCACGTTCCAAGGCTGCATAGACGAAACTTATGTGCGCGGCGTGCTTGTGAGCAAAAACCGCGAAATTCAGGTAAAGCCCGGTTTCGGGAAGTTCTACCCTATGATTATGGATTGAGCCTTTTATAATTAGGAGGATGCATTGTGAAAATACTGATATTAAACCCAAACAGCAGCAAAGAGATGACAGCCGACATCCAGCGCAATGCTGCGGCTTATGCAAATGGCGCCTTTGAAGTTAAGACTCTGTTGACCCCGGGCGCACCTGAGTTTATAGATTATTATTTGGATCAGGCGCTATGTGCCCCGGGCATGATTAAAAATGTATACGACAACGAAGCTGAGTACGACGCCTTTATTGTTGCCTGCCATTGCGACCCGAATATAGACTTAATAAAAGAGATTACGAACAAGCCTGTAGTAGGCATTGGCGAAGCCTCAATGAAAATGGCGAGCATGCTTGGGCATTCATTTTCCGTTGTTTCAACCGGCTTGCACTCAGTGCCTAATAAAGAAGCAGTTGTAAGAAAATATCATCTTGAAGGCTGCCTTGCTTCAGTGCGCGCGCCAAAGTCAGAAGGCTGCTGCGGCAGCGATGAGGCGCTTTTTATGGAGGCAGCAAAGCTTGCCATTGAAGAAGATATGGCAGAGGTGATTGTTTTAGGCTGCGCAGGTATGTCCGGCCTTGATAAAAAGATGAGCAAAGCGCTTGGCGTCCCGGTTCTTGATGGCGTTGTTTGCGCGCTTATTATTGCTGAGGGGCTTGTAAGAGCAGGGCTTAGCACAAGCAAAATCCGAAGATACCAGGGTAATAGGTAAACAAATTTAACTAACTGAATCTGCACATTTTTAAGGAGAATATTATGATAAGCAATCGTGTAAAGAATATTACCCCTTCAGCTACAGTTACGCTTAACGGCAAAGTTTCAGAGCTTGTAGCAGCTGGCGTTGATGTGATCGCCTTCAATATCGGCGAGCCGGATTTTGACACTCCAGCCCCAATTGTAGAGGCATGTCAAAAGGCGCTCTCTCAAGGCAAGACAAAGTATACGGCAGCAAGCGGCATTATGCCGCTTCGCAAGGCAATTTGCGCAAAGCTGCTTCGTGACAATGGGGTGACCTATGAGCCAAAGCAAATCTGCGTTTCAACTGGAGCCAAACAGGCGCTTAACAACGCGATATTAGCTGTTGTCAATCCCGGAGACGAAGTCATTATTCCTACACCTTGCTGGGTAAGCTACATTGAAATTGTTAAGCTTGCGGATGGTATTGCTGTTACAGTTCCGACAAAAGAGTCCGAAGGCTTTCAGCTTGATATTGAGGCGATAAAAAGCGCGATTACCCCACGCACACGCGCAATTTTAATTAATACGCCAAATAATCCCACAGGCGCTTCTTATTCTGAAAAGAGCCTGCGCGAGTTGGGCGAGCTCGCTCTAAAGCACGATTTTTATATTGTATCCGACGAGATTTATGAAAAGCTCATTTACGGTGAGAGCAAGCATATTTGCCCTGCTGCACTGTCTCCTGAAATTTATGAGCATACGATTGTAATTAATGGATTCTCTAAGGCATATTCAATGACCGGCTGGAGAATAGGCTATACTGCTGCTCCAAAAGACATCGCAAAGGCGATTGATGATTTGCAAGGCCATACAACAAGCAATTCAACAACATTTGTTCAATATGCAGCGCTTGAAGCGCTGGATGCAAAAAACGACGCCTCTGTTGAAGCTATGAAGGTAGAGTTTAATAAGCGCCGCAAGTACCTTTTGGATTTCTTGCGCAGTATACCTGATGTTACATGTGCAGACGCAGGCGGTGCATTTTACCTTATGCCAAACATTAGCAAGTATTACGGCTGCAGCTATAATGGCATGGTAATTAAGGATTCCTTTGATTTTTGCACCTTTATCTTAGAAGAAGCGAAAGTGGCAATTGTGCCCGGCGCCTCATTTGAAGCGCCGGATAATGTGCGGATTTCATATTCGAATTCAATGGAAAATTTAGAACGCGGGGCAAAAAGGTTGTTGCAGGCTATGCAGCTTCTAAAACAATAGCAAAATGCCAGCTGCTGCCCAAAAATGAATGATAGGTTTATATATTATTCATTATTGACAAGCTGAAGAATCTATACTAAAATAATGCGTATATTATAGACTATCGATAATAGGTTGTATATCTCTTGCAAGTTCTAAAATTCGTAGTTTCCGGTTTTCCAGTTGATTTGTAAATATAGGGTATTGTATAGAAACTGACCAAGGTTTCCTAAACATTGATTTAGGGATAAAATAAACTCAGTAATAAGAGGAGGAACCAAAATGAAGCGAATACTGTGTCTTATGTTGACTTTGTGTTTTGTTCTGGCAGTTGGTTGCGCCCCAGCTCAGCCGAGCAGCCCCGCAGCACCTGCAGCACCTGCTGCACCAGGTGCGCCCGAAGCGCCAGCTTCGAGCAAAGTTATTCCAGACGAAATCAAGTTGGGTCTTATGAGCACGATTTCAGGTGGCCAGGCAATTGACGGCAAGAACATGACGGACGCCATTACCTTAGTTTCAGAAGAACTTGAAGCACTTGGCGGCCTGGATGTTGATGGCAAGAAGGTAAAGATATCCTGGGTTATTGAAGATACTGAAGCAAAGCCTGAAATTGCAGTTAACGCAGTACAAAAGCTTATTGAGCAGGATAAGGTGCTTGCCATCGTAGGCCCGAACAACTCCGGCGAAACCATTGCAAGCGGCGAAATCAGCCAGGCTGCAAAAGTACCGCAAATTACAAACACAGGCACAAACATTAAGGTTACACAGGTTGGCGACTATATTTTCCGCGCATGCATTATTGACCCCTTCCAGGGAATAGTTGTAGCTAAGTTTGCGTATGATAACCTTAAAATCACAAAAGCGGCAATTCTATATGATAATGCCGACACCTACAGCTCTGGGCTAAGCGAATCCTTCAAGAATGCATACGAAGCGCTTGGCGGAACCATTGTGGCAAACGAGGCTTATAGTGGCCAAGATGTAAAAGATTTCTCAGCACAGCTGACCATTATCAAAAATGCAAACCCTGAAGCAATCTTTTACCCAAGCCATATCGAAAACATACCCCTTCAGCTTCAGCAGACACGGGGCATGGGCATAACCGCTACTCTCTTAGGCTGCGACTCTTGGGACTATGCGGCTCTTCCAGACCTCGTTGGCAGGGATGTTCTTGAAGGCGCCTATTATGTAACAGGCTTCTCTCCTGATGCGGACAGCGCAAAGGATTTTGTTAAAAAGTTTAACGACCGCTTCGGCTATCGCCCGAGCTTCTGCTCCGCAATGGCATACGAAGCTGCGCATATTGTACTAAACGCAATTCAGCGCGCAGAAACAATCGATGGCCCGGGTGTGCGTGATGCAATGGCTGCAACTGATATGGATTTACCCTCAGGTCACGTTAAATTCGATGAATTCAGAAACCCGGTTAAGAGCGGTACAGTCCTTCAGGTTAGAGACGGTGTCGCGCAGTATGTTACTTCAATTGAGCCCGACTAATAGGTTGGGTTACTTGTAAGGCAGTTTGGCCTGGTGTGCGTTCAAAGGACGGGCGCCAGGCCATAACCTTCAAAAATGGGGGGGGGCTTAATGGCAACTTTTGTGCAGTTACTAGTATATGGCTTGCAGTTAGGCAGTATTTATGCACTGCTTGCAATAGGCTATACAATGGTTTTTGGAATAATACGAATGATAAACATGGCTCATGGCGACTTTTTAATGATGGGCTCATATGCAGTCTTTTTCATTGTAAGCCTCTTATTTGCCGATTTAATGATTGGGCCGGCGGTTGCGCTGCTTGTAATTTTAATTGGTTCAGCTATCACAGGCTTGATTGGGGTTGGCGTTGAACGCATTGCATATAAGCCGCTGCGCTCAAGGCCTAAAATCTCGAGCATGATTGCTGCAATCGGCGTTTCAATCTTCACCCAAAACTTCTTTCGCTCATTGCCGTTTATAGGGCCAAATCCGCGCACATTTCCTAAGCTCATGGAGGATACGCTGTTTTTCATCGGTGGAATTCAGTTAAGCATGATGAGGTTAGTGATTATTGCGCTCTCAATAGTTATAATGGCATTGTTGTATCTTGTAGTGATGAAAACAAAAATAGGCATGCAAATGCGAACAGTTTCCTGTGATAAAGATGCGTCCTCCTTGATGGGAGTAAATATTAACAGGGTTATCTCTGTTACCTTCTTTATTGGTGCTGCGCTTGCTGCAATAAGCGGTGCCTTTTACGCAAGCAGCTATCCGATTTTGCTTGTTACAATGGGAGCGACTTTAGGCAATAAGGCGTTTATTGCTGCTGTTGTCGGTGGGATAGGAGATATCCGCGGGGCAGTCCTTGGCGGGTTTATTATGGGCGTAGTTGAAATTATGATTTCTGCTGTATACTCGGAACTTGCCTACGGTTTTTCGTTTGTTGTTCTTGTCATCATTCTGCTGCTCAAGCCTGAGGGGCTTTTGGGCAAGCCTATGATTGAGAAAGTGTAGGGCTGCAGTATGAAATGGATAAGACGCAATCCTGAAGTTGTTTTCATTCCTCTGCTGTATGTAGCATTATATATTGCCCAGCGAACTGGTTTTTTCAACAACTACATAATGCAGATAGTTATGCTTGCATGTATAAACATCTGCATGACGCTCTCTTTAAACCTTGTTAACGGCATTACAGGTCAATCATCCATAGGACACGCTGGGTTTATGTCAGTTGGGGCATATACCTCAGCGCTCATAACGACTATTATGCTTGACGTTTCATGTATGTCCCCATTTATGCAGCTTGTAATCTTTTTATTGGCAACTGTCTTTGGGGGCGTTTGTGCAGCTATTTGCGGCTATTTAGTAGGTATGCCTACGCTGCGCCTTAGGGGCGATTATCTTGCTATTGTTACACTTGGGTTTGGCGAGGTAATCCGTTCAATAATCAGAATCGCAGATGTAGTCGGCGGTGCGCGCGGCCTTACCGGCATCCCGAAACTTGCTTCGCTCTTTTGGATTTTCGCGTTCGTTATCCTGACTATTTACGCATGCCGCAACTTTATCGATTCATCATACGGTCGCGCTTGCATGGCAATACGCGATAATGAAATTGCTGCTGATACAATGGGAATAAACATTTCGCGTTACAAGATTATAGCGTTTGTGCTTTCAGCTTTTATAGCAGGTGTTTCCGGCAGCATGTATGCGCACATGATAAGGTATTTGCACCCCGATGTTTTCAGCTATGCAAAATCAACCGATTTTCTTGTGTATCTCTATGCAGGCGGAGTCGGCAGTATAAGCGGCTCAGTTATTGGCGCAACTATCCTGACCGTTTTGCCCGAAATGCTGCGTGCGATTGCAAATTGGCGTTTGGTTATCTATGGCATTCTGCTTGTGCTCATTATTCTCTTTAGACAGGAAGGAATATTCGGCGGTAAGGAATTTGCATTTTTAAAGATGAAAACCGGCGGCATACAAAATATCGGGTTTTTCAAATTTAGACGAAAGCTCAAGAAATCGCCGGAAACATCAGCCCAAGAGGAGGTTATCCAATGAGCGTATTAAAAGCCGATAACATCAGTATACATTTTGGCGGATTACGGGCTGTGGATGATTTCACGCTTGAGCTTGAAGAAAAGCAGCTTTTTGCAATAATCGGCCCAAACGGTGCAGGAAAAACTACAGTTTTCAATATGCTTACAGGCA
>JAKJBL010000079.1 GCA_022707005.1 Bacillota bacterium
TATGAGGGTTCCCAAAAGCAGCGCAACAAGCAGCCCTACGATAAGCCCGAGCAGCACAAAAAAAATGTCCGTTAGCGGCATTTTTGTAAGCATTTCCTCTGTTCTTTGAATCATGCCTGCTGTTATGTCTATAAGCTTGGGTGAAAGAAATAATAAAATGATTGCAAATATTGAAGAACCCAGGATATAGAGCGATATTCTTGCCCAGTCATAAAGGGCAATGTTCAGCAGTACAGTTTCGGCCTCGATTGTGGTGTATATGTTTGTAAGAAGCAGGTAGGTAAGCCCATAACCTATGGCAGCTCCGGCCAGCGTTAATATAATCCGCAAAATCTTTCGTGCCAAAAACCGAACACCTCTTTATAAATATCTTTTATCCTCCAAGGATAGATGTAAAGACGCACTCCTCCTCTCCGCTTGCAGCTGTAAGCTCTGCAAGAAGCACTTGCTTTGCAGTTAAAAACATTTTGCGTTCACCTGCTGAGAGCCCCTTTTCGCGTTCGCGCTTAACAAGGTTTTTTACAACATCTGCGACTCCGTAAATCTCGCCCTGCCGAAGCTTGTCGAGATTTTCGCGATACCGCTGGTTCCAGTTGTCGCTCATAGGAATGCATTCTGCGTTTAGGTATTCTCTAACTTTATCGCATTCCTCAGCGCTTATTACATGCCTTAACCCGACACTTTGAGCGGATTTTACAGGAACCATGGCAGTCATCCTGCCCATAACAAAACGCAGCATATAATACTTGGCAGTTTCGCCAAGCACCTCCTGCTCTGTTATTGCTTCAACTACCCCAACTCCGTGCATCGGATAGCATACCCTGTCGCCAATGCGGAACAATTTGCGCCTCCTATTCAGCCGATGTGCATAAAACTCTATAATAATGATAATGGAATAGGCGCGCAATGTCAATAAAATCGTATTTTATCACAGAAAATTTACTTTTGTCAATCCCGCATTTTACATATTATTCGTACAAATTTTCGTCTGACTCTGGTGCATAAATATGCGGCTGCTGCAGTTTGCGCCTGCTGTTGCGCAGGCAGGTCTTTACCACTATACTGTAAATATAGATTTTATAGAGCGGAGCTTTATATGCAGTTAAGCAGCATGGTGCTCGCAATGAAGGATGAGGGAATACGTTTACGGCGTGAACTGCACCGTATCCCTGAAACCGCATTTACCGAATACAAGACGCAGGCCTTTATACTCGAATATTTGGCGCCTTTAAAGCCTGACAAACTCGAAAAGCTTGCAGGTACAGGCGTAAAAGCAGTGTTTTTCTCGCCAAATGCAAAACAAACTGTTGCTTTTAGAGCAGACATGGATGCTTTGCCAATAGAAGAATGGACTGAGGCGACCTACGCCTCAGAACACCCGGGGAAAATGCACGCCTGCGGTCACGATGGGCATATGGCAGTAGCGCTCATGCTTGCGTCAATTGTAAGCGTTAACCGAAATTCGCTAAGCTCAAATATTGTGCTTTTATTTCAGCCGGGGGAAGAAGGGGGAGCCGGGGCACGCAAAATGATTGAAGACGGCGCTCTGCGTGAACCTGCTGTTGAGCGTATATATGCGCTTCACTTATGGCCGGGGCTTAGGCATGGACAGCTCGGAGTCAGGCGCGGGACTTTTATGGCTCAATCCTGCGGGTTTGATTTAACTGTGCTTGGCAAAAGCGCTCACGGCGCAAAACCTGAGCAAGGAATTGATGCTGTTGTAGCAGCAGCTGAACTTATATCAGTTCTCCAAACTGTGGTGTCACGCTCAACAAGCCCGGATGAACCCGTAGTTCTTACTATAGGCATGATTCACGGAGGAGAGGCCAGAAACATTATTTGCGATAAGGTAGTGATGAGCGGCACCCTAAGAACGTTTTCAAATGAGATGCGTGAACAAATCATGGAGCGCATAGGTAAAATCCTTGCAGGCTTTGAGGTTGCGACAGGAATAACAACCGAGTTTAAGGAAGTCCAGCTCTATTACAGTGTAGAGAACCCGCTCGATATGACTGAGGAGTTTCAGCTTCTCGTAAAAGACGATTTAGCGCCTATGCAGCATCTTATGATAGGTGAGGACTTTTCTTTTTACCAACAGGAAATACCGGGTCTGTTTTTCTTTGTGGGCGTTGGCGAATACAGCGGCTTTCCGCCGCTTCACAGCCCTCATTTTGATTTTAACGAAGAGGCGCTCCTCTATGGGCTTGAGGCATACTGCAGGCTTTTAGGACTCTCCCAAGCATGAGCGTCTTATGCAACTTAAGGAATCTGCTTTTATATTCATGGGTATACTCATTCCCCTGCTTTTTTAAGGCACAAAACGCAAACTTGCGTTTCATGTAGTTTTAAATGTGTTAATACAATTCTTCTTCATTATATTTTTCCTGCCACATTTCCAACAGAGTGTTGACATCTTCTTCAAATTCTTTAGCAGTCTGTGTTTCGCCCTTTTTCAGCGTTTCGAGAACTTCAAAAACAAAGTGTTCGCCGTTTTGTCTGCTCCAGTCCTTCTGCAGTTTTGATTCAATGCATGATCCTGTACTTTGTGCAAACTCAAAGCGGTTTTTGCTGCCGTTCAAATCAATGGTAGCCTGTAAAAGCAGCTTGCTGCGCACCATATTCTTTATGGCATAAACTCCCCCGATTACCTCCCGCTCCTTATATCTTGCTAAAAGTTCTTTTCTTTTTTCGCTCTTTCTCACGATAAACTCCTTTTACCGGTTAATTCTAATGACTCTTTTTTGGCACTACCTAAATTTTCATCTCCTTAAATATGGGCTTTTGGTGAAATGGTTTAAGTTAACTGCCCAGCCGAGCACCTATTTATCTTTCCACGTCTGTCGCTTGTTCAGGCTGTTTTTTACCTCCCAACATAATATCGCTTGCAAGCCCAATATACAACATAAGCAGAAGCACCCCCTCTTTAGATCTTTTGAGCGCCAAAGTAAAGACCTATCCGCAAAGCCATGCTATACTTGGAAGAAAAATAACTATAAATAAAGCAGGAGGTGTGGTAATTGGCAGACACACAAACATTTAATCAGGTTAAAGCTGCTCATCTAAAGACCCTGAGGCAGTATGTGCCAGTTGTGGCAAGAGTTCATGGACAAAGCCACCCCGAATTTCATGAAGTCCACAACTTGTTTAACGCCATAGATAAGAAAATAAAAGCTTCCGGCTCAAAACTGCCTGAGTTAAACGGAGAATTTGCAAAGCTTAGCGAACTCACAAACAACTACAGTATCCCGGACGATGTTTGCGAAAGCTACGAGGCGGTTTACAACATGCTCAGAGAGCTGGACAGGGCATATAATGCCTAAGCATAAACAAACTAAAATTAAAAGGTGATATAATGCAGCGTGTTATACTCAGCAAGAAAAACTACATAACTTTTTTTAGCGCAGTTTTAATAGTAATTGGCTTTACAAGTGCGCTTGCCTTCAAAAACGAAGAGCTCGCTATTTGGGCTTTTGTTATTGCTTCCGTTTTGGGCGCTGCGCCGATCGCAATCCAAGCATACCAGGCTTTAAAAGTCAAAGTTGTGAGCATTGATGTCTTGGTGACCGTAGCTGTTGCAGGCGCATTTTTAATTAAAAACTTCGAAGAATCTGCTGTTGTGACTTTCCTTTTTTTGTTCGGCGCTTTTTTAGAGGAACGCACACTTAATAAAACACGCTCTGCAATAAAGGAGCCCACAGAAATGGCGCCAGAGAGCGCCTTAAAGCAAATGGAAGATGGAAGCTTCGAAGAAGTTCCGGTTGATGAGGTGGATGTAGGCGACATTCTTTTGGTTAAAACCGGGGCAAAGATACCTGTTGACGGAACAGTCATATCCGGCGAAGGCAGCATAAACGAAGCAAGCATAACGGGCGAGTCAATCCCTGTTTCAAAGGAAAAGGGTTCAAATGTCTTTGCCGGCACAATTCTTGACAATGGAACCATTCAGCTTGTAGCTGAACGAGTGGGCGAGGATACGACCTTTGGCAGAATAATTGAGCTGGTTGAAGAAGCGCAGGATTCAAAATCTGCCGCAGAGCGTTTTATTGACAGGTTCGCCAAATATTACACGCCTGCAGTCCTCCTTTTATCTATTATCGTTTGGGCTGTTTCGCTAAACCTTGAGCTTGCTATTACAATCCTTGTCCTTGGATGCCCCGGCGCTTTAGTAATCGGCGTCCCTGTTTCGAATGTTGCAGGAATCGGAAACGGGGCGCGTCATGGCGTGCTTTTAAAAGGCAGCGAGGTCATCGGCGACTTTAGCAGGGTCAGCACCATGGTATTTGATAAAACGGGCACTTTAACTGAAGGAAGACCCTCAGTTGCACAAAAGAAATACTATGGGAATGATATAGAAGAAGCGTTAGGCTATCTAGCGAGCGTTGAACATGAATCTGACCACCCGCTTGCTAAAGCAGTCTTAGAGGAACTCGGCAGAACTGACTTTTCGCCTGTCGAAAATACAGAGGTTATTAAGGGCGCCGGAATTTTAGCCAGCATCAATGGGCAAAAAATTGCAGTTGGCAATGCCGCCCTAATGGAGAGGGAAGGCATAAAGCTAAGCGAGCAGGCAAAAGCTGATATAGCTGAGTTTGAAAGCAACGGCAGCTCGCTAGTTTTAGCTTGCGTTAATTCTGAGCTTAAGGTCTTAATGGGTGTGCGAGACCAAATACGCGAAGGCATTAAAGCGGATTTGCTTAAGCTTAAAAAGTTAGGCGTTAAGAACCTTGTTATGCTTTCAGGCGATAATCAGGGTACAGTTGAGGCAGTAAGCAAAGAATTGGGGTTAACCCAAGCCCATGGCAATATGCTGCCGGAAGATAAATCAGCCTATATAAAAAAGTTAATAGAACAGGAGCGCCAAATCGTAGCGTTTGTAGGCGATGGCGTTAATGACAGCCCCTCTCTTGCTTTAGCGCATATAGGCATTGCTATGGGGAGCGGTACGGATGTTGCTATTGAAACTTCGGATGTTGTCTTAATGAATTCTAACTTCAGCCGCCTGCCCCACGCACTCGGCCTAGTTAAAGCAACTGCAAGGAATATGAAGCAGAATATCCTAATTGCTTTAGGAGTTGTGCTCTTCCTGCTTGCAAGCGTGTTCTTTAGCGAATGGATGAATATGTCCATAGGCATGCTGGTGCATGAAGCAAGTATTCTTGTGGTAATCTTAAACGGAATGAGACTGCTTCGATATAAATTAAGTGCGCGGTATTGATGCAAAGCAACATATAGCAAAACTCAGAGCAAGTACAGGGCAGTTCATGAAGAAAAGAAAAAGCAAGGCAATGTCTTCATAGACGATGACAGTATGTATTTACAAGAGAAAATATAATCAACAGAGGTAAGTTATACTTGTTCTTGCAGCGGGTAAATATAATTCAGAGCATGTTTTTTTTAAACTGAAAGCATCCGCAAAACCCGCTGTAAATAAGCTCCCATGGATGAGAACAAAATACATGCCTGATACTAAACAGACAGCTTGTGCAACGTTGCGCAAGAAAAATTCGAAATGTTAAGGAGCCAAAAAAATGAAAACTGCAGCAATCCAGCTTGGAACCCTTACCTGCCCCTCTTGCGTGCAAAAAATCGAGAGTGCGCTAAAATCCTTAGACGGCGTTGAGAAAGACAGCGTAAAGGTACTGTTTAACTCAAGCAAGGCAAAGTTTAACTTTGATGATACAAAGCTTACTGTAGAGCAGCTTGAAAAGGCAATT
>JAKJBL010000007.1:0-18693 GCA_022707005.1 Bacillota bacterium
GCAGGGCTTAGCCCTAAAGCGCTTAAAGCCTCGCTTACCCCAAGCACAACAGCAGGGCCTCCATGGCAAAAAAGCTCGAACATATCCTCGCCTGTATAGCTTGAGGGCGCGCGAAAATACGCAGCCATTGCATCATCAAGCACTTTGTTTTCGTGTTTAAGGCTGCAATAATAAAGCTGCCGCGGCTTAGCCTCTTTTAAGGATGTAAGCTCTAAAAACACGCGCTCTGCAATAGCACCGCTTGCACGAAGCACTGCTATTGCGCCGCCTGCAGGTGATGAAAGCGCAAAAATCGTATCAGCCTTAAGCATATAAGCTCCTTTTGTTTTGCTTCACGCTTATTATAACTAGAATAGAGCAAAAAAGGAAAGCCCTCTTGACTCCCCCTAAATCATGCGCTAAACTTAAATCATTCGGTCAACCACCCGACAAGGAGGCGCAATGGCAAAAAAGAACCCCCTGCCTGAGGAAACGCGAAGCCTCATTAAAACAACAGCATCTGCGCTTTTTCGTACAGGCGGCATTTACGCAACAAGCCTTGGCGAAATCGCAAAAGCAGCCAAGCTTTCTAAAGGCACGCTCTATTACCACTTCCCTGCAAAGGAATACCTTGTGCTTGAAATTGCAGAGGCGCATTTTTCATATATTACGGAGCTCCTTTTTGCCTGGATTGATACGCTTAGCATCAAGAGCGATGTGCGCGAGGCGCTCTCATGCCTGACTTCATCGCTTTTATCCGACAAGGAGGCGCTAAGACTCCACTTCGCGCTCTTAAGCGAGGCGCTTCGCGAAGAAGGGCAGCTTAGCGGCAGGTTAAACGCCAAGCAGCGCGAGTGGGCGGTTATGCTCGAAGTAGGCAGCCTTCGCATGGAGCAGGCAGCGTCTTCCCGCTTTAGGGAATACAGCGCAGCGTATTTAGCTCTGCTTGACGGGTTCGGCCTGCACATGCTCCTAAACTCAAGGCTTGACGCAGATGTGCTTAATTCGCTCCTTACGGGGCTTTAGGGGGATAATATGTTCGCTGAGTATTCAATTGCGCCGGGCAATATTCTTGTAGCGGGCGACTCAATTTTAAAGGGCGTAAGCTATGACGAAAAGCGCAGGCGCCTTGTGCTCTTAAAAGAAAGTTTTTGTGCTGAGGCTGCAAAGCTGCTAAGGCCTGCTGTTGAAAACATATCGCGCTTTGGCTTAAAAAGCGGTGAGCTTTTTACTCTGCTTTATGAAAAGCTTCAAAATATTTTAAAGTCCGGGGAGCAGCTCCCAAGCCTTGTGCTTATTGAAGTAGGCGGGAATGACTGCGATTTTGACTGGGACGCTGTTGCAAGAGAGCCAAAAGCAGAACATTTGCCAAACACAGCGCTGAGCGAATATTCAAAAAATTTAGAGCGCATTATAACCCTTGTTAAAGACGCAGGAAGCCAGCCTGTTTTGTGCAACCTGCCTCCGATTGACGCTGACCGTTATTTTCTTAGCATAAGCCGCAGCGAACCTACCCGCGCAAAGCGGCTGCTCGAATTTTTAGGCGAGGTCGGGCGCATTTACTGGTGGCATGAAAGATACAGCGCAGCGCTCTCGCGCATTGCGCAATCTACCCGCACTCCGCTTCTGCTTTTTCGCGAGGCAATCCTTGCAACTGACGATTACCGCAAGTATATAAGCGGCGACGGTCTGCACTTAAACTGCAGCGGCCACGCAGCGCTTTTAAATACTGTGTTGGAGTATATAAGCCAATATGCGCCAAGCCTTTTAAACAAGAGCTAAAACATAGGATTCCGTACTTTCTTCTTAAATATATATACACGCGCCCTCTTTCGTGGTATACTTAGGTATGACCCGGGGGGCTTTTTTTGTGTTAAAAGCCAAGACCGGAGCTTAAGCGAAGAGGAACTTAATGTATCTCGAGTCTGTAAGGCTCTTAGAGTTTAGAAATTATGAGCGCTTAACGCTTGCCCCGTCGCCTAAGCTTAATGTGCTTATAGGTGAGAACGCTGCAGGCAAAACAAATGTGCTCGAAGCGCTCTTCCTTTGCGCTTTAGGCAGGAGCCACCGCACGCGGCATGACGGAGAGCTTATCCGCTACGGCAAAAATAACGCTTCAGTTTCGCTCGAGCTTAAAAAACGCTCAGGCTCGCATTCAATTTGCTGCAGGCTCGACAGCGAGTTAGGCAAGGAGCTTAAAGCAGACGGCAAGCCTTTGAGCCGCTCAGGGGAGCTTCTTGGGCTTTTGCATGTTGTTATGTTTTCGCCCGAGGACCTTAAGCTTATTAAGCAGGGTCCGTCAGAGCGGCGCAGATATATTGACATGGGGCTCTCGCAGCTTAAGCCGAGCTATTATTACTGCCTGCAGCAGTACAACCAGGGGCTTAGGCAGCGCAACGCGCTCTTAAAAACAGGCAGGGCGCATAAAGACACGCTCGCCCCGTGGGATGAGCAGCTCTCACGCCTTGGCGGGCGCATAAGCTGCCTTAGGCAGGAGTTTATAAAGGCGCATTCAAAAGAAGCGGAAAAGCTGCACAAAAGCCTTTCCGGAGGGCGTGAAACCCTGTATGTAAAATACCTCCCCTCCATAAAGGAACATGGGGCAGACTATGAGGCTGCGCTTAAAGAAGCCTTTGCTCTTAACCTTGAGCGCGACAAAGCTATTGGCTCAACAAGCGCAGGGCCGCACCGCGATGATGTGCTCCTTGAGCTTGACGGAAGGGATGTGCGCGCGTTCGGCTCCCAGGGTCAGCAGAGGACTGCCGCGCTCTCACTTAAGCTATCTGAGCTTGCGCTAATAAAGTCGCTGACAAAAGATACGCCTGTGCTCCTGCTTGATGATGTGCTCTCAGAGCTTGATTGTTTCAGGCAGCAGCAGCTAATAGAACTTTTAAAAGATACGCAGGTGTTTTTAACTGCAACTGAGCTTTTCGGGCTAAGAGGGCTTGATATGGCGGTATACAAAGTTAAAGACGGCGTTTTGTCGCCCTGCGGCTCAAATCAGGCTTAAATTAGGGAATTATTATGTTTGTGCATATAGGATACGAAACCTCTGTCCGCTCTGATGCAATTTTGGCAATACTTACTAAAGAGAGCGCAGAAATGTCAGCTGAAACTAAGGCGCTTCTTATGCGCTTAAAAGCTGAAGGCGCCTACAGGGAAAGTTCAGAGGGCGTGCGCTCCTATGTTATTTTAAGCGAGGCGGGAAGGCTTAGCGCAGCTGAGTCAGCTCTTAGGACAAAGACTCTCTATGAGAGGGTCTTTGCAAACTCGCAGACTTAATAAAATACTGTGCTTTAGCAAAGAAAGGAATATATGACCTTGGAGCAAAACGGTTCTAACGGACAATACGGCGCTTCGCAAATTCAGGTGCTTGAGGGGCTTGAAGCAGTAAGAAGGCGGCCGGGCATGTATGTTGGCTCGACAGATACAAGGGGGCTTCACCACCTTGTAACAGAAGTTGTCGATAATTCAATAGATGAGGCGCTTGCAGGGTTCTGCACGCAGATAAGCGTTACTATTCACGGCGACAATTCAGTGACTGTGCAGGATGACGGCAGGGGGATACCTGTTGGCTACCACGAAAAAACAGGCAAGGACGCGCTTGAAGTTTCGCTTACAATGCTCCACGCAGGCGGCAAGTTTTCGGGCGAGGGCTACAAAGTTTCCGGAGGGCTGCACGGAGTAGGCGTAAGCTGTGTAAACGCTTTAAGCGAAAAGCTCGTTGCAACAGTCTGCAGGGATGAAGGCGTGTATCAGCAGAGCTATTCGCGCGGGATTCCCACCTCACAAGTCGAAAAGCTTGCAGACTGCCCGCCTGACGAGCACGGCACAACTATTTGGTTCATGCCTGATGCAACAATTTTTGACGAAGTGGACTTCCACTTTGAAACGCTTGTGCTGCGTTTGCGCGAACTTGCGTTTTTAAATGCAGGCGTTTGCATAAATGTGTTTGACGAGCGGCCTGAGCAGGGCATGCAAAAGCAGTTCTGCTATGAGGGCGGCATTGTTTCGTTTGTGGAGCATCTTAACAAAAACAAAGAGGCGCTGCACAGCCCGCCAATTTATATTGATGCGTTCCGCCAGGAGGAAGGCAAAGAAAACGCAAGCGTTGAAGTCGCAATGCAATACAACTCAGGGTACAGCGAAAATATCTTCACTTATGCGAACAATATCGCAACAATCGAAGGCGGAAGCCACCTTGTGGGCTTTAAAAGCGCGCTCACCCGCGCTATGAACGACTACGGCAGAAAGTACAACCTCTTTAAAAACGGGGATGCGGCGCTCTCAGGCGAGGATATCCGCGAAGGGCTAACAGCAATAGTGAGCGTTAAGCTCCTTGAGCCGCAGTTTGAGGGGCAGACGAAAACCAAGCTTGGCAACGCTGATATTCGGACTCTTGTCGAAGGCGCAGTTTCAGGCGGGCTAAGCGCCTATTTAGAAGAAAACCCTTCAATAGCGAGGCTTATTATAGACAAATGCATTACTGCATGCCGCGCGCGCGATGCAGCGCGAAAAGCGCGTGAGCTTACGCGAAGAAAGAGTGCGCTTGAGAGCACGAGCCTCCCTGGCAAGCTTGCGGACTGCCGCGAAAAAGACCCTGCCCTGTGCGAGCTTTTTATTGTTGAGGGAGACTCGGCAGGCGGCTCTGCAAAGCAGGGGCGCAATCCGCAGTATCAGGCAATACTTCCGCTTAGGGGCAAAATTCTAAATGTAGAAAAGACGCGCCTTGACAAAATCCTTGCAAACGCGGAAATTAAAGCAATGATAACTGCCTTTGGCGCAGGGTTTGATATTGACTTTGATGTAAATAAGCTAAGATACCATAAAATCGTCTGCATGACTGATGCAGATGTTGACGGCAGCCATATACGCACGCTTTTGCTCACCTTCTTTTTTAGATATATGCGCCCGCTTATAGAGGAGGGGTATGTATATATAGCCCAGCCCCCGCTTTATAAAGTAAGCAGACAGAAGCTTGAGCGCTACGCGTATTCGGACGAAGAACTCGAAGCTGTTCTAAACGAAATAGGCCGCGAGCCAAAGCCCGCAATTCAGCGTTACAAGGGGCTTGGCGAAATGAACCCTGAGCAGCTTTGGGATACGACAATGGACCCTGAAAAGCGCATTATGCTAAGAGTCACGCTTGAAGACGCAATAGCTGCTGACGAAATTTTTACAATTTTAATGGGCGACAAGGTCGAGCCAAGGCGCGAGTTCATTGAGGCGAACTCGAGGCTTGTTGCAAACCTCGACATTTAACCGAAGAAGCGTAGCTTAATAGAAAGGAAGCTTTTTAATGGACGAAACTGGCCGCATCCTGCCGCTTGACATAGAAAAAGAAATAAAGCGCTCCTTTATTTCCTATGCAATGGCCGTAATAATCAACCGCGCTCTGCCCGATGTAAGGGACGGGCTTAAGCCTGTGCACAGGCGCATACTCTACGCAATGGATGAGCTTGGGCTTGGAAGCGACAAGCCGTTTCGCAAATCCGCGCGTATTGTAGGCGATGTGCTCGGCAAATACCACCCCCATGGCGACAGCTCTGTTTATGACGCTATGGTGCGCCTTGCGCAGGAGTTCAACACCCGCTACCCGCTTGTGGAAGGTCACGGCAACTTCGGCTCGGTAGACGGCGACTCAGCTGCTGCAATGCGCTATACTGAGGCGCGCTTTAGCAAGATTTCCAGCGAGCTTATAGCTGACCTTGAAAAAAACACAGTTGACTTTGTGCCTAACTTCGACGAAACCCTGCTCCAGCCTTCAGTGCTTCCAAGCCGCTTCCCGAACCTGCTTGTAAACGGCTCAGGCGGCATAGCAGTTGGCATGGCGACTAATATCCCCCCGCACAATTTAGGCGAGGTAATAGACGCGCTGCTTCTTCTTATAGAGTCGCCCGAAGTTACAGTTGACGATTTAATGGAGCATATAAACGGGCCTGATTTCCCTACAGGCGGCATAATTATGGGCAGGGCAGGCATTGCAAGCGCCTACCACACAGGCCGCGGCAGGATTGTTGTGCGCGCAAAGGCAGAAATAGAGCAGCTTAACCAGGGCAAAAGCCGCATTATTGTTACTGAGCTTCCATACCAGGTTAATAAAGCGCGGCTTGTAGAGCGCATTGCAGAGCTTGTGCACGAAAAAAGGCTTGAGGGCATTTCAGATTTGCGCGATGAAACCGACCGTACAGGCATGCGCATTGTTGTAGAGCTTAAGCGCGATGCTGACGCGAATGTCGTCTTAAACCAGCTTTACAAGCATACAGCTATGCAGGACACCTTTGGCGTAATTATGCTTGCGCTTGTTAATGGCGAGCCTAAGGTGCTAAACCTTTATGAAATGCTCTTTTACTACCTCGAACACCAAAAAGAGGTCGTAACAAGGCGCACTTCATACGAGCTTGAGCGCGCGGAGGAAAGGCTGCACCTTTTGCTCGGGCTCTTGGCTGCGCTAGAAAACATAGACGCTGTAATTGCGCTTATAAAGGCTTCGCCAAACGGACCTGAGGCAAAAGCGCGCCTTGTTGCTGAGTTTGAGTTTTCTGAGCGGCAGGCGCAGGCAATCCTCGAAATGCGCATGCAGCGGCTTACAGGGCTTGAGCGCGAAAAGCTCCAAATGGAATTTAGCGAGCTTGAAAAGGCTGCAGCTTATTATAGGGCAGTGCTTAGCGACGAAGGGCTTCTGCTTTCAATAATCCGCGATGAGGCGCTTGTTTTAAGGCAGAAATACAGCGATAAAAGGCGCACTGAAATTTCCGACATAATCGAAGATATAGACATGGACGACATTATCCAGGAAGAAGAAATGTGCGTTACGCTTACTCACTTTGGCTATATAAAGCGGCTTGCGTCAGACACTTACAAGGCGCAGGGCAGGGGCGGGCTTGGCGTAATAGGCCAGGGCACGCGCGAGGAGGACTTTGTAGAGCATTTGTTTGTGACCTCGACCCACGCGCATATTATGTTCTTTACGAACTTTGGCCGCGCCTTTAAAATTAAATGCTACATTATTCCCGAGGCAGGGCGGCAAGCTAAGGGTACTGCAATAGTAAACCTCCTGCAGCTACAGGGAGGAGAGCGCATAACCGCAGCATTCCCTGTAACTAAGGAGGATGAGGGCGAATACCTTGTAATGGCAACGCGCCTTGGCGTAATTAAAAAAACCGAGCTTGCGGAGTTTGACAATATCCGCCGCGGCGGCATAATCGCGCTTGGGCTTCGCAAAGACGATGAGCTTATAAGCGTTGAGCTCTCATGCGGAAACGACGAGTTCATGCTTGCAACAGCAAAGGGCAAGAGCATCCGCTTCCACGAAAACGATGTTAGGAGCATGGGCAGAGTTGCGACAGGCGTAAGGAGCATACTTTTAGCTCATGACGACGGAGTTGTAGCAATGGCAAAAGTTATTCCGGGCGCAGGCGTCTTGACAATAACTGAAAACGGCATGGGCAAGCGCACGCCTGAGGAAGCCTACCGCAACCAAAGGCGCGGCGGCAAGGGCTTAATAGTAATGCAGGTAAACGAGCGCACAGGCGACCTCTGCGGCCTTAAAATGGTAACAGGCGACGAGGATTTGCTTTTAATACGCGATGACGGCATGGTGCTAAGGACACCTGTTGCTGAAATAAGCCTCCACTCAGGCAGAGGCACGCAAGGGGTAAGGCTTATGCGCGCTGACGAGGGCACGCGCATTGCAGGGGTTGCGATTGCGCCGCCTGTTAATGAAGAAGAAGATATTACAAAAATGGAAGGCAGAGTGCATTTTGACGGTGAGCAAGACGAGATTAAGCCTGAAGGTGAAGGCGAGCAAAGCGAGAGTTAATTTGCAAAGGGCGAGCTATGGAAAGCCCTAAGGTTCCTGTTGAGCTTTATGCGCTTGCTGGCGCGTTTAGCAAAAGCGGCGCAATACTTTATGCAGTAGGCGGGCTTTTGCGAAACGCGCTTTTAAATATCCCTGCAAGCGATATAGACCTTTGTTCAAAGCTCCTGCCTGCTGAGGTCAAGGCGCTCTGTTATGAGCTTGGCTATAAAACGACTATGAGCGCGCCTGAGTTTGGCAGCGTCATAATCCATACAGGCTGCAAAAGCTTTGAGCATACAACATTTCGGCGCGACACCTACCTAAAAGGCGGCAGGCACAGACCTAAGGAAGTAAGCTTTTTGGGCACGCTCGAGGAGGATGCCTTCAGGCGCGATTTTACTTGCAACGCGCTGTATATGGATATTTTAACAGGCAGGTACATCGACCCGACAGGCGCAATTGACGACATTAACAGGCGCATTGTGCGCACAACTTCAAAGGTTCCTTCTGAAATAATGCGTGCTGACGGGCTTCGCGTAATGCGCCTTGTGCGTTTTGCGTGCGAGCTTGGCTTTATGATTGATGATGCCACCTTCAAAAGCGCAAAGGAAAACGCAGCTTGCCTAATAGATATTGCGCCTGAGCGCATACGCGAGGAACTTTCGAAGATTCTTCTTAGCGATATCCGCTATAAGGCGCTTACAGAAGAAGGGGACTCCCCTGTGCTAAGGGGGCTTGAGCTTTTATTGGAGCTTGGCGCACTGAAGCTTATTATTGAAGAACTCACAGAAGGCGAGAATGTGCCGCAGCGGCCGCAGTTTCACGCATACGATGTGCTCCGCCACAACATGCACGCGTGCGCTTATATAGAGCCAACTCTGCTTTTAAGGCTTGCTGCGCTTTTACATGATGTTGGCAAGCCTGCGGCGCTTAGGGAAAAGGGGCTTTCCCGCGAGGCAGGGGGCTATAGAGAACTTCCGATAGGGCTTGTTGAAAAAAGGACAACGCCAATGCTCCACCACGACAGCTTGGGAGTGCCTATTGCCCGGGAAATACTTACACGACTGCGCTTTAACAACAGCCTGATTGAAGAAGTGCTTTTTCTTATTGAACACCACATGTTTGATTTGAACTTTCAAGCGCGCGACTCTAAGCTTAGAAGCCGCTTTGCGTCATTTGGCTATGAGCGCTCATTAGGGCTTATTAAGCTTCGCGAGGCTGATGTTTTAGGGAGCGGGCTTGCGCCAAAGGGGTTCAGGGCGCATCGCTGGCTCAGCACGCTCGAACAAATGAAAGCAGACGGCGCTCCGTTTTCTTTGGCTGAGCTTAACTGCACAGGAAAAGATATAATGCAATGGCTGCAAATAAGCGAATCAAAAGAGGTGGGCGAAGTGCTAAAGCATCTCTTTGCGCATGCTGCAATAAACCCAAAAGACAACAATCCGCTCACGCTTATGCGCCTTGCAAAAGGCTTTGCAAAGGGCAAAATGCTATAAGCAGCGCTTTAGGCATTATTACGGTTTGCTTAAATCCTTATAATAAAAGGGCGCTCCATTGTGCTACAATGTACTTGGCGGCTTAGTATTAAAGCCGTGAACAGGTGGTATTATGTCGATTACACTTGCACAGTTTACTGAGGAGCTCTTTAAAAATCCGGTTCTTTTCATAACCGTGCTTTTAATAACAGGGGTTATTTTTGTAAACGGCTGGACTGACGCGCCAAACGCTATTGCAACGTGCGTATCCACTCGTTCTATGTCACCAAGAAACGCAATTTTAATGGCAGCTGTGTTTAACTTCTTAGGTCTTCTGCTCATGACCTTTATTAACGCGAGCGTTGCAGTTACAATTTACAACATGGTCGACTTTGGCATAGATGCGCATGAGGCGCTTGTTGCGCTTTGCGCGGCTATGTTCGCTATTGTCCTCTGGGCGACTGTAGCGTGGTATTTTGGCATCCCTACAAGCGAGAGCCACGCGCTAATAGCAGGCATTTCGGGCGCTGCGATTGCGCTTCACGGAAGCTTCAGCGGCATAAATGGAGCCGAATGGGTCAAGGTGCTTTACGGGCTTGTGCTCTCAAGCGTGCTTGGCTTTATGCTGGGGTTTATAACAGTACGCATAGTGGAATGCATCTTCAAACGCAGGGACAGAATAAAAACAGCGGGCTTTTTTAAAAACGCGCAGGTTGCAGGCGCAGCTGCAATGGCTTTTATGCACGGCGCGCAGGATGGCCAGAAGTTTATGGGCGTATTTATGCTTGGCATATTTTTAGTGCATGGCGAGGCAAATGTAACCGGCTTTGTTATTCCGCTCTGGATGATTGTATATTGCGCAGTCATAATGGGCATAGGCACGTCAATAGGCGGCTACCGCATAATAAAGGCAGTAGGCATGGATATGGTGCGCCTTGAAAAATACCAGGGCTTTTCTGCAGACCTTGCGGGCGCGCTCTGCCTTTTGACATCGTCGCTTACAGGCATACCCGTAAGCACTACGCATACAAAAACAACAGCAATTATGGGCGTAGGCGCTGCAAGGCGCGTTTCAAGCGTAAACTGGGGAGTTGCAAAGGATATGCTCTTAACCTGGGGGCTTACCTTCCCCGGCTGCGGGCTAATAGGCTTCCTTATGGCAAAGCTCTTTATGTGGCTGTTTTAGAACTAAAAAGGAGCAGATATGGCAAAAAAATCAAAAGGCTATTATTTCGAAAGCTTCATAGAAGGCGCGGAGTTTTCGCTTAAGGCGGCAAAAATGCTAAACGACACGCTCACAGGCTTTAAGCCAGAAGAGCTTTATGAAAACATACTAAAAATGCACGAGATTGAGCATGGCGCAGATATTGCAAAGCATAAAATGATGAGCAAGCTTGCAAAAGAGTTTATAACGCCAATAGAGCGCGAAGATATCGTCCGGCTCTCTCAGGGCATAGACGATGTAACTGACGCAATTGAGGATATTCTTTTGCGCGCGCACATGTTCAACATAAAAGAAGTAAAACCCGAAGCGCTTGAGTTTGCGAAAATGATTGTCGCCTGTTGCGAGGTGCAAAAGGCGCTGCTTGCGGAGTTTGAAAACTTCCATAAGTCGGCTGTTATTTACGACCTTATAGTTAATGTAAATGACCTTGAGGAAAAGGCGGACGCGCTTTATACAGAATCTGTGCATTCGCTTTTTTCTTCAACAAGCGACCCTGTTATGCTTATTGTGTGGAACGAGCTTTTCAACCGCTTTGAAAAATGCTGCGACTCCCTTGAAAATGTCGCGAATATAGTCGAAAGCGTAATAATGAAAAATGTCTAAATCTTAAGACATAAGCGTAAAAAGCCAGGCAAGAGCAGCTGCAATGCCAAAAAGCGCGCCTAAAAGCAGCAGCGCCATAGGCAGGGCGCGCTGCTTTTTTGTTCTTCTCGCTCTATATTCCATATATGCAAGCGCAAGAGCTACAACAGCTGAGAGCGTCCCCGCAAAGGCAGGGAAGCTAAAGAACACCCTTGCATCAAGCACAAAATAGTCAATGCTTAAATAAAGCGAAAACAAAGAGCAGAGCAAAGAAAGCGTAAGCGCCATAAATACCCCCTACCTTAACTATTGTAGCATAAAGGTATGGCAGACGCCTTAAAACTTGTGCTATAATTTCAACATAAGTAAAAATTAGCGGGCTATAATTAAGCCTGCTTATTTAGGTGATTTACACCCGAAAGGAGAATAAATGAAAAACTTAAAAGGCACGAAAACTGAAGCAAACTTAATGGAGGCGTTTTCCGGCGAGGCGCAGGCGCGCACAAAATACACTTATTACGCTTCGCGTGCAAAGAAAGACGGCTATGAGCAAATCGCGGCTTTATTTATGGAAACCGCAGAAAACGAAAAGGAGCACGCAAAGCTATGGTTTAAGCTGCTCCACGACGGCATCCCCTGCACTGAAGAAAATCTTAAGGCTGCAGCAGCAGGCGAAAACTACGAGTGGACGGATATGTACAGCCGTATGGCAAAAGAAGCCCGCGAAGAAGGGTTTGAGAATATAGCTGTGCTTATGGATGGAGTTGCCGCAGTTGAAAAGCGGCACGAAGAACGCTACCGCAAGCTCCTTTTGAACATCCAGGAAGACAAAGTCTTCAAGCGTGAGCTTCCGGTTAAATGGCATTGCGCAAACTGCGGCCATGTTCACGAGGGCAAAGAGGCTCCATCAATCTGCCCTGTATGCGCGCACCCATTAAGCTTCTTCCAAATTCTTGCCGAAAACTTCTAACCTGTATGGGGTCTTTGACGCACCTTCGCAATAAAGGGGCTTTCGCACTAAGAAAGAAGTGCGGCAGCCCCTTTTTCTATTTGCTTGACGCGTTTAGGTCAAGACCGTCGCGCCTTCCGTCCATAAGGCAAAAGTACCCTGCTGCGCCTATCATTGCAGCATTGTCAGTGCTTAAATCGAAGCTCGGGCAAAAGAAATTGAGCCCTGCCTCGCTTGCAGCTTGCGCCATGCCAAGCCTTAGGCGTTTGTTTGCACAAACTCCTCCCGCAAGCGCTATTTTTTTGCTTGCAGTTAATTTTGCTGCTGCAATAGTTTTATGTATAAGTACGCTTGTTATGTTTTTTTCAAACGCAAGTGCAATATCTTCGTTTGCAGGCGTTTCGCCTTTTTGCTTAGCATTAAGCAGGTAGTTTATTACTGCGGTTTTAAGCCCTGAAAACGAAAAATCAAGCCCCGGCCCTTCGTTAAACTGAGAGGGGAAGACTATGCCTGCCTCGCCGCCTTTTGCAGCAAGCGCCTCAAGCGCAGGCCCTCCAGGGTACCCAAGACCTAAAACGCGGGCTACTTTGTCAAACGCCTCGCCTGCAGCGTCATCGCGCGTTCTCCCTAAAAGGGTGAGTTTCGTATAGCTCTCAACTAGGTAGAGATGGCTATGACCGCCTGAAACTGCAAGGCATACAAAAGGCGGCTCAAGTTCAGGGCTTGTTATATAGTTTGCAGCTATATGCCCTAAAATGTGGTCGACCCCAACTAGCGGCAGCATAAGACCGTAGGCAAGCCCCTTTGCATAGTTTACGCCTGTTAACAGCGCGCCTACAAGCCCGGGCCGCGCTGTAACTGCAACAGCATCAAGATCACAAAAGCCAAGCCTTGCCTCGCTTAAAGCAAGGTTAACTGTTGGCGTAAGCTTTTCCACATGGCTCCTTGAGGCAAGCTCAGGCACAACGCCCCCGAATTTTTTATGAAGCTCCACCTGTGAGTAAACAGCATTTGAAAGCACGGTTTTGCCGTCTTTAACAACTGCAGCTGCAGTTTCGTCGCATGAGGTCTCTATTGCAAGCAGAGTGCAGCTTTTATTTTCCATAAGGCTTAGAAGCTTTTGCTGCGCTCTCGCGTCATAATCCATCAGGCGCCCTCCTTTATAAGCTTTAAGTGAATGCCTGCAACTATGCCTAAAATAAGCCAGACTGCGCCAAAGGTAAGGGCAAGCCTCTTAACTATGCCGTAAAAGAATTCGAGCGGCATCATGAGAATCATACGGGATGAAGAAGGGTCAAGCTGCCAGAGGTCGTTTGTAAAAAAGAGTTTATGGAAGGCGACCCAAAACGACGAAAAATCAAGCGTAACCCAAAGAAAAGCCAAAAGCCCAAGAATAAGACTTATTGCGCTTGCATATAAAAATGCGGCGCTAAGCGCTTTTGTTTTATATAGCGCAAGTATAAGCACTGCATAAAGCCCTAAGATTATCCACGAGGCTGTTTTAAACCCTATATAAAGGTTTCGCACATCTACCATGTGCGCTTCTTCGCGCTCATTGAACATGAGCGTTTCCCTGCCGTTTATTGTGACTTTAACGCGGATATCGTCAGCTTTACCTTCCAAATAGTCAATAACGCGCATAAGCGAAGAAACAAGCTCCTCTGTGCTTATGCCCATTGTTTCACTAAGATTATAATTTGTATATTCGCGCTCAAAATACTGCCTGTCGTGAATTATTAGGCTCAAGCAAAAGAAAAGCAGCGCAACAAGCAGCATCAGGCTTAAAAAGCAGGCAGTAAGCTTAAATAGAGCTTTATTAAGCATTGGTCTTTTTTCGCCTTGCTTAGCGATTTTTAGCATAACAGGCTTCCAAGTTTGTTAATGCCCCAAATTTCTTCCGCATACTGCTTAACTGTGCGGTCGCTTGAAAAATAGCCTGCAGACGCAACATTGTTAAGGCACATGCGCCCAAAATGCTGCCTGTCGCTGTATGCGTTTATGCACTCAAGCTTGCGCTCTATATAGGGCAAAAGCTCATAAAGGACAAAATAGTTGTCTGCTAGCCCATAGCTGCCGCCTGTTAAAAGGCTGCTCTTAAGCTCGTCAAACACATCGAGCCTGCCGAATGTGCCGTCAGTAAGCGTATCAACAAGGCGAGCTATACGCGGGCTCTTTTCATAAAGCTCTATTGGGCGGTAAGTCTTTCGCGCCTCTTTAAGCTCATCAACACTGTAACCGAAGATGAAGTTGTTTTCCCTGCCTGCGTGCTCTACGATTTCTACATTTGCGCCGTCATAAGTGCCAAGCGTAAGCGCGCCGTTTAGCATGAGCTTCATATTGCCTGTACCGCTTGCTTCTGTGCCTGCAGGCGAGATTTGCTCGCTTATATCTGTTGCAGGGATTATCCGCTCAGCGTATGAGCAGTTATAGTTTGAGACGAACACAACGCGCATTAAATGTGAAACGCTGCTGTCAGTATTTATGAGGTTTGCGACCTCGTGAATGAATTTTATAATTGCTTTTGCGCGCCAATAGCCTGGCGCTGCTTTTGCGCCAAAGAGGAAAGCAGTAGGCGAAAATTCTTTAAGCTCACCGTCTTTAATTCTAAAATATATGTCGAGGATTGAAAGCGCGTTCATAAGCTGGCGTTTATACTCGTGCATGCGCTTTATTTGCGAGCAAAGAATAAACTCGGGGTTAAGCAGGATGCCCTCTGCCTTTTTTATATGGCTTGAGAGCTGCTCCTTCTTTTTAAGTTTTATTTCGTTAAATTCTAAAATGTCGGCCTCAGATATATGCGCCTTAAGGTTTTCAAGCTCTAAAAGGTTCTTTTCCCAGCCTGAGCCAATGCGTTTTCGTATAAAGCCGCTAAGCTCCGGGTTGGCTAAAAGCAGCCAGCGCCTTTGGGTTATGCCGTTTGTTTTATTATTGAAGCGCTCCGGATAAAGGCTGTAGAAGTGCTTGAGAACGTCTTTTTTTAAAATTTCGCTATGAAGCGCTGCTACTCCGTTAATTGAGTGGGAGCAGTAGGAGGCAAGGTTCGCCATGTGAATAAGGTTCCCCTGAATAATCGAAATATCATGTATGCACTCGTTGCCTGCCTTCATAAGCTCGCCGCAAAAGCGCGCGTTGATTTTATAAACTATTTCGAAAATTTTGGGGATAACATGCTTAAACAGCTCCACATCCCATTTTTCAAGCGCTTCAGCCATTACAGTGTGGTTCGTATAGGAAAACACCTTTTGACTTGTTAAAAACGCTTCGTCAAAAGTCATACCCTCTTCCATTAGGAGCCTTATAAGCTCAGGGATGCTTACAACGGGGTGAGTATCATTAAGCTGAATTGCAACATATTTTGAAAACTCGGAAATATCCTTATGGCTGCGCTTATAGTTAAAAAGAATATCCTGTAACGAGGCGCTCGAAAGAAAATACTGCTGCTTTAAGCGCAGCATTTTGCCTGCAAAGGTACTGTCATTTGGGTAGAGCACGCGCGTAATGTCTTCAACTGCGTTCTTTTGCGCAACTGCCTGAGCATATTGCTGATCGTTAAACGCCTTGAAGTCAAACTCCTCAAGCGCTTCGCTCTGATAGAGCCTAAGCGTGCCTATATGCTCAGTTTTATAGCCGAAAATCGGCATATCGTAGGGCACTGCACGAACGGACGAGTCTGCAAACTCAACTGTAACTGCGTGCGTGTCGCGCCTTTTGCTCCACGGGTCGCCAAAGCGCTGCCAGTCGTCCGCAGTTTCTACCTGAAACCCGTCTTGAAAGCGCTGCTTAAAAAGCCCGTATTTATAGCGGATGCCGTAGCCGTCAAGCGGCAAATCATGCGTTGCGGCAGAGTCGAGAAAGCACGCTGCAAGCCTGCCTAAGCCTCCGTTGCCAAGCGCTGCGTCTTCTACATCTTCCATTGATGCAAAATCAAGCCCTGCGCTATTAAACGCTTCTTTTACTGTTTCTATACATCCCATGGCAAGCAGATTGTTATAGACCATGCGGCCCATCATATATTCAGCGCTAAAATAATATGCTCTGCGGCCGCAGTCGCGGCTGTGCCTGCTCGTGTACCATGCCTGCGCTTTTTTTGCCATAAGCTCATCTGCAAGCGCATTGTGAAGCTGCTGCGGGGTTGCCTCATTTAGGGTTACTTGATGTTCTTCTAAAAGTCTTTCCTTAAGTCTTTGCATAAGACCCGTTGGTTCCATATATACAGTTCCGCCTACTCAGTATAAATATTTTAATTAGTATGCTGTCGCATGCCTGTAGATTATACCACTAAGCCGTCCCCTTGCCAATTGCGGCTTTTTGCTGAATTTGTTTTGAATAATGCAAAATAATCCGCGTTATAGGAAGCGCTTTGTGATATAATTAAACGTAAACATAAGCTTTTATGGGTCAGTTTGTTAAAAGGAGGTCTTGCTGTGCCTGTACCTACAATTATTCTATTATTGCTTGGCGTACTTCTTTTAATTGTTGAAATGTTCCTCCCGGGCTTTGGGGTTGCGGGGGTTGCAGGCTTATTATCGCTTTTTGGAGCGCTTCTGCTTCAAATAGGCAACCCTGTGAGTATGCTCTTTATAAGCGCGCTTGTGCTTTTTATTATTGCAGTTGTGCTCATTATATTCTTCAGGTTTGCTCAAAAGGGCAAGTTTGACAAATGGCGCCTTATTTTAGGCGAACATATTGAGGGCAAATCCACAAGTATAAAAAATGGGCAGTATAAAGAATACTTAGGCGCAAAAGGCAGGGCGCTCACTCAGCTTAGACCGTCTGGCAAAGCTGAGTTTAACGGAACAGTGCTTGATGTTGCAACAAACGGCGAGTTTTTGCCAAAAGGCACTTTAGTCGAAGTCGTAGCGCTTGAGGGGCTTAGGATTTTAGTTAGCGCAGCACAGGAGGAATAATATGCCTTTTTGCAAGGAGTGCGGCACCTTTTACACCCGCTCTATCGGTATTTGCCCAAAATGCAATGAAGCTGAGCTATTAAAGATGCACAAAGAAGAAGCCTGCCCTAATGACGAGGAGCATAAGCAAAAAGCAAAGGCGTCATGGCTAAAGCTTATTTTGGGGCTGCCTGCGTTCATACTTTTTATTGCAGGGCTATACTATATATGGCATTCGCTCTCACGCTGAGTCAAGTTTGTTAAAAAGAAAGGAGCAGTTTATGTTAGGCGATGTTTTGTTTTCAAGTATCCTCATTCCAATCCTCATTATAATTGCAGTAATCATCTTTCTCTCGATTTTCTTTAGCTTTATTCCGCTTAGGCTCTGGATTGCTGCGCTTGCATCCGGAGTTCGGGTGCGAATTTCCCAGCTTGTGGGGATGCGCATTCGAAAGGTGCTCCCTGCGCGCATAGTAAACCCAATGATTAAAGCTACAAAAGCAGGCTTGCAGCTTCCCATAAACAAGCTTGAGGCGCACTTTCTTGCAGGCGGAAATGTCGACAGAGTAGTCAACGCCCTTATAGCTGCTGAGCGTGCAGGCATTCCTCTGGATTTTGAGCGCGCCTGCGCAATTGACCTTGCAGGCCGCGACGTGCTCCAGGCAGTGCAGATGAGCGTAAACCCGAAGGTTATAGAAACCCCTGTAATTGCAGCAATAGCTAAAGACGGCATTGAGCTTAGAGCAAAGGCGCGCGTTACAGTTCGCGCAAATATCGACCGCTTAGTCGGCGGCGCAGGCGAAGAAACAATAATAGCGCGCATAGGCGAGGGCATTGTCACAACAGTCGGCTCCTCCTTAAGCCATAAGGATGTGCTTGAAAACCCGGACAGCATTTCGCGCACAGTGCTTGACAAAGGGCTTGATGCAGGCACTGCGTTTGAAATACTTTCAATAGATATTGCAGACGTTGACGTAGGCAGAAACGTTGGCGCACAGCTTCAAATTGACCAGGCAGAAGCAGATAAGCGCATAGCGCAGGCAAAAGCAGAAGAACGCCGCGCAATGGCAGTTGCACAGGAACAGGAAAATAAAGCGTCCGTACAGGGTATGCGCGCAAAAGTAGTTGAAGCTGAAGCAGAAGTGCCGCGCGCAATGGCGCATGCGTTTCGCGAAGGCAAGCTTGGCGTTATGGACTATTACAATATGCAAAACGTAATTTCAGATACAGAAATGAGAAAATCAATTTCAAAGGGAGCTGAACCCGAGAAAACAAACGAATAGCCTCGGAGGTAAGCGATGCAAGTATTTATAATAATCTTAGTGATTTACGCCATTTTTAATGGCATCGCTAAAAAAAAGAAGCGCGAGGCTGAACAAGCGCGCCGTGCAGCAGCTTTGCGGCAGGCGCAGGGCACACAAGCTCAGCAAGCTTACGGCGACCCGCGCTTCCCTAATGTGCAGGGTAGTGCAGGGCGCACGAGCTACGACCCGCGCTTCCCTAATGTGCAAATGCCTTTAGCAGAAGATAGGCGGCAGTTCACAGAATATTCACCTGAAGGCTCAATCGAAGGAGGCGGCTTAAGCGAAGAAGGGCGCTCAAGAATAGAGCCGCTCCATGAGGCGGAGCAGTACCGAAAGACACCCTTGCAGCAGCGCCATAAAGGGCATGTTGTATCAAGCAGCACCCAAGATGCAAAAACGAGCGTTGCTGAACGTATAAAAGCGCCTGAGGCAGCTCTCGAAGCACAGCTTGAAACGCTTAAAAGCAGCTTTTCGGATGAGCTTGACGGCGGC
>JAKJBL010000007.1:18722-28550 GCA_022707005.1 Bacillota bacterium
ACAGCCATAGTGAAACCAGCATAACAGGCGTTGATATACCCTGCCCGCCTGTAATTATAAGACCAAAGGCAGAGAGAAAGCAAAGCGTCCTTGATAAAACAGCTCTGCTGCATTCGCTTATAAGTGAAAAGCAGGGGCTTATTTCGGGCATAATATTTAGCGAAGTTTTGGGCAAACCAAAAGCCATGCGGCGGGCGTAAGTGGGCGGGCTTAATAAAAAAGCCGCAGCCTGGCTAAGTCTAACGTTTCTTTTAATCCTTGGCAGTATATATGCGGTCTGGTTCTTTACAAAGGGCGGGCTTACTGCAGCTTCTGCAGTAAGCAGCGCTCTTTTATGCCTAATTTTTGGCTTATTGGGTCTTAAGGCAATAACTCAGGTTTTTGACAATTTGGCGAATAATACAGAGCCTGACCCAACTTTAGGCTTAGGTAAGCGCAGCTTAAGGCAAAGCGCCCGCCACCCGTTTGCAAAGCTATTTTTTGCAGCGCTTTTTTCAAGGCTACTTGTCTTTATAATAGCCTATATTTTCGAAGTAAAGCTAAACGGATATAAGGCAGGGCTTTTTGAGACCTTCGGGCTTTGGCTGCGCTCTGATGCGCCCCATTATTTAGGGATTGCGCAAAACGGATATGTCACAAGCGGTGACGCGCGCTTTCACATTGTGTTTTTCCCGCTCTACCCAATGCTTGTGCGCTTTTTTAACGCGATTGTTAATAACACGCTTGCCTCGGGGCTTATAACCTCTGTACTTTTTACTTGCATAAGCGGCATACTGCTTTATGAACTCATGCTTTGCGATTACAGCAGAAAAAAGGCGAAAACTGCTGTATGCTTCTTATTGCTGCAGCCTGCCGCGTTCTTTTTTAACGCGCCAATGAGCGACAGTTTGTTTTTAATGCTCTCGCTTATGTGCATGCTGCTAATTCGCAAAAAAAGGTATTATTCTGCATGTGCAATAGGCTGCCTTGCGGCGTTTACAAGGGTTTTGGGCGTGCTTCTTTTTGTGCCTGCCTCAACAGAGCTTATACTTCATTATTTCAGGTTAAGAAAAAGGGGCAAAGGCAGCTTAAAGTTTTTGGCTCTTAATAGCCCGAGCCTTTTGCTCATACCTCTTGGGCTTGCGCTCTACCTGCTTGTAAACTATACTGTTACAGGCGATGCATTTACGTTTTTAAGGTATCAGTCAGAGCATTGGAGCCAAAGACCGGGCTGGTTTTTTAACACAGCAGCGTATCAAACGGATAACTTAATTGCAAGCTTTCCGTATGAGCCTAAAGCTGCATTTGGCTTGTGGCTGCCGAACCTGCTGTATATTTTTTTAAGCGCTTCCTTAATGCTTTTGGCGCTTTATAAAGGAAAGCCTGCAGCTGCAGCTTTAAATGAAGCAGGTAGAGCGCAGGGAGAAAACTTGGAGCTTAGGCTAAGCTATACGCTTTACTTCATTGCATATTTTGCTTTTGCAACAGGCGCTACATGGCTCTTAAGCGGGCCTCGCTACCTTGCGTGCTGCTTAAGCCTTCCTGCTGCCTTTGCGCTTGCTGTAAACAAAAAGTGGCTGCTCATTATGCTCTTTACGCTTTTGGCGCTTTTGCAGGCGCTGTATTTATATGCGTATGTTTCGGGTATGCCCGTATATTAGAGGAGATAAATGCTTTTTCAGCTTTTTGGCGCGTTTTTTCGTATAGGACTTTTTACTTTCGGGGGCGGCTACTCAATGCTGCCAATGCTTGAAGCCGAAGTTGTAAAAAAGCACGCCTGGGCTACGACTGACGAGCTTTTGGATTATTTTGCGCTAGGTCAGTGCATGCCAGGGCTTATTGCCGCAAATGTGGCTGTTTTAATAGGGTACAGGCAAAAGAAGCTTAAAGGCGCTTTTTTTTCAATGCTTGGGGTAGTGCTCCCCTCGCTTATAATAATTACGCTTATTGCTGCTGCGCTTAAAAACTTCGCGCATCTTCCGCTTGTGCAGCACGCGTTTAGGGGCATACGCGCTGCTGTTGCAGCGCTTATTTTCGGCGCGTTTATAAAGCTCTTTAAGGCGAATGTGCTAAGCGCCCTAAAACCTGCACAAGGCAAGATTGAAAAAGGCATTAAGAGGCATCTTCAGCTATTTCTGCCGCCTGCCCTTTGCCTTTGCGCATTTATTCTTATAACCTTCAGCCCAATTTCGCCGGTATACATTGTGCTTGGCGCTGCATTTTTAGGTCTGTTCTTTTTGCGGGGGTGCGAAATATGAGCGATATTTTGCTCCTTTGCTGGGAGTTTTTTAAAATCGGGCTTTTTGCGATTGGCGGCGGCATGGCTACTATTCCGTTTCTTGCAAAGGTAGCTCAAAGCCACCCTGAGTGGTATACTCTTGAGATGTTAGCTGATATGGTTGCTGTAAGCGAAAGCACGCCAGGCCCTATCGGCGTAAACATGGCTACTTATGCGGGCTTCCTTGTTGGCGGGGTTTTAGGGGCTGTGCTTGCTACACTTGCGCTTGTGCTGCCTTCGTTCATACTTGCATCGCTTGTAGCTTCGGGCTTAAGCCGCTATAAAGAAAACAGCCATGTGCTAAGCGCGTTTAACGGCATTAGGCCTGCTGTAACAGGGCTTATTGGAGCCGCTTTTTACGCAGTTTTCAAAATTGCGGTTTTCCCTGACGGAGCGCTGAACATTTTAAGCCTTGCCCTGTTTTTTTTAGTGCTCCTCGTTTCAATGTTAAAAAAGACGCAAAAGCTCCATGTGGCGCTATATATAGCGCTTGCCGCTTTAATGGGGATTGCGCTTAAGCTCTAAGTTTTGGAGGTTTAGTATACCTGTAATGCACGAAAAAGTTAGTATTCGTTCTGCGCTAAAGTCGTTATTCTTAAACGGTAAAAACGGTGACAGGCATAAAAGCATGCTAAACGACCCGCTAAGAAAGCTCATTCCTCGCGTTGCGCTGCCCTCAATAATAAGCATGCTTGTCGGCGCAATATATTCAATGGCTGACACCTTCTTTGTAGGCAAGCTTGGAAACAGCGCAACAGGCGCAGTTGGAATAGTGTTCCCTATTATGAACCTCCTTCAGGCGCTTTCGTTCATTTTTGCGCATGGCACATCAAGCTATGTTTCGAGGCTTTTAGGCATGGGCGAAACAGAGCGCGCCTCACGCACAGTTAATACTGCGCTTGTGCTTGCAATTTTAACAGGCGTGCTTTACGGCACATTCGGGCTCGCTTTCTTAAACCCGATTTTAAGGCTTTTCGGCTCAACTGAAACAATCCTGCCCTTTGCTGCTGATTATGGAATATATATTTATATTGCATCCCCTGTTTTTGCAGCAAGCTATGTGCTTAATAATTCGCTTCGCGCAGAAGGGAGCACTATGCTCTCGTTGGCAGGCATGCTCTCAGGCGCGCTTTTAAACATTGTGCTTGACCCTATCTGCATTTTTTTGTTGAAGATGGGTGTGGGGGGCGCAGGCTTTGCAACAATGATTGGCCAGCTTGTCGGGTTTTTAGTGCTGCTTTCGTTCTACCTTAAAAAGACGGGCAGGCTGAGCTGCCTTAAACTCTCCCTTAAGCTATTTACGCCAAGAGGCGGCATAATCCGCGAGCTTATACGCATCGGGTTTCCGTCCTTTGTGCGCATGGGCATGGGCAGCGTAGGAATAGTTCTTTTAAACGCGCAGGCAGCGCCCTATGGGGATGCAGCTATTGCCGCGTTTTCTATAGTAGGGCGCACGCTCTTCTTGGTTGGGGCTGTGCTTATTGGCTATGGTCAGGGGTATCAGCCGATTTCCGGCTATAACTACGGCGCAGGCAGGTATGACAGAGTGCGCGAGGCGTTTCGCTTTACGCTTATTACATCTGTTGCGCTTATGTTTATTTGCGCTGCTTTGTTTATTGTATTTGCGCCCAATATTATTGGTATTTTCAGAGATGATACAGAGGTTATTTCAATAGGAGCCGCTGCGCTTAGGTGGCAATCCTACTGCCTGCCGATTATGGGCGCTTCGCTCATTTTCAGCATGTTCTTTCAATCAACAGGGCATGCTTTCCCTGCGTTTGTTTCTGCGCTTGCAAGACAGGGGCTTTTCTTTATTCCGCTCGTGCTTCTGCTGCCGCGCCTTTTCGGGCTTTTCGGGCTTATTGCCTCACAGCCTGCGTCTGATGTATTAGCGTTTTTGCTCATACTCCCGCTTGCAGTACGCGCATATAAGGGCCTTGAGAAAGGCCCTAAAACAGATGGCAGACTTCTTGAAGATATAAGCTAAAGGAGCTTGCGCGTCTGCTTGTAAACATCGCCTGAGCCAAGCGTTATAACCATATCCCCGCTTTTTGCTTCTTTATCAAGGCAGGCGCGGATTTCTTCGAATGTTGCTATATAGCGCGCCTTATTTGCTTGTTGTTCGTTTATTGCAGCAACCATATCTTTAGCATGCACGCTTTTATCATCAATTTCGCGGCCAGGGTAAATATCAGGCACTAATACAAAATCCGCATCTTTAAAGCAGGTGACGTTCTTAGTAAAAAGCGTTTTTGCGCGCGTATATGAGTTGCATTGAAACACGCAAAAGAGCTTGTTGTGCTTAACGCGCATAGCGCCTTCGAGTACTGCCGCAATTTCGGCAGGGTGGTGCGCAAAATCGTGATAATAGCTAACGCCGTTTCTTTTGCCGTAAAATTCAAACCTTCGCTTAGCGTTTGTATAGTGCAAAAGCCCTAAGGCAACATCTTCAAAGCGTTCGTTTAGTGAAAGTGAAACGACTAGTGCGCCAAGCGCGTTAATGATGTTGTGCGTGCCCGGTATATTAAGCTCAAGCCTGCCTAAGGGTTCGCCTTTGTGCACAACTGTAAATACAGGGCTTCCGTCGTCTTTATATGAAATATCTTTTGCAATATAATCCGCGCCTTCGCTAAGCCCGTAAGATTTGGTTTTTAGCTGTTTTGGCGGGCTGCTTAAAAGCGCCCTTACGCGCAAATCGTCATAGCAGCCTATAAAAAGTCCGTTTTGCGGGAGCTTTGCCAAAAACTTTCTAAACGCGTCTGTAATTGCATCAAGGTCGCGAAAATAGTCAAGGTGGTCGTTATCAATATTGTTAATAAGCGCAATCGTAGGGGAGAGCGTTAAAAAACTATCTACATACTCGCAGGCTTCAGTTATTAAGAGCGAGGAGCTGCCTATATGCGTGCCGCCTGAAAGAAAATCCGTATCGCCGCCAACATGCACAGTCGCCTCAAGCCCTCCAAGCTGAGCAATGCGCGCAAGCATAGAAGTAATAGTGGTTTTGCCGTGGCAGCCGGCAATGCCTACAACCTCATTATATTCTTCGGCAAGCTCGCCAAGCGCAACAGAGCGTTCAAGCTGCACAAGGTTCCTTTTTGAAGCTTCTATTCGCTCAACATTGTTTTCTTTAATTGCTGCCGAATAAATCACAGCCTCAGCAGTACCAAGCTGGCTTGCTTCATGCCCGATAAATACAGGTATGCCAAGCTCAATAAGCCGCTGAGTAAAAGGCGAGCTGTCGCGGTCAGAGCCTGTTACTTCATAGCCGCGGCTTTTAAGAATTTGGGCAAGCCCGTTCATGCTTGAGCCGCCTATGCCTATAAGATGAATGCGTTTTTTGCCCTTGAGCATACAACCTCCAAAAAGATTTCTGTTTTTTATTATACGGCTCAAAAAAGTTTAAGTCCACAAGCTTGCTGCAATTTGGGAATTTTCCCTAAAGCAAAAGCCTTGACAGTGCACTTAGAGTTCCTTATACTTATACAGGCAAAGCTATGCCCAAAAGCTTTGTATGCTAAGCTGTTTATGCGTTTATGCAGGCATCAATAAAGCGCCTGCTTAATACTACACTATTGAGGTGCGAAAATGCTAAGAACTTACCAGCCTAAAAAAAGGCAGCGCAGCAAGGAACATGGCTTCCGCAAGCGCATGAAGAATAACGCAGGCCGCAATGTACTAAAGCGCAGGCGCCTTAAGGGGCGTAAGCGCTTAAGCGCGTAAGAGAGCGCTTTTATGCGTTGTGGCGGGCGCAAATTTTGCCCGCCTGTTATTTTTTAACCGCTAACTTAAGCGCGCCAAACTTTGAAAGGCTAAGCCTTGAAACGCTGTTATTCGCTTAAAAAAAACCGCGATTTCCAGTTTACCTACCGCGCCGGCAAAGCCGTAAGCTGCAAGCTCTTTACATTAGTATATGTAAAAGACCGCCGCAAGCCAAAGAAAAAGCGTTCAAACACACAAGCGCTTGAATTTACGGGGGTGCGCGCAGGGTTTTCTGTGAGCAAAAAAGTTGGCAACAGCTGCTGCCGCAACCGCGCAAAGCGCAGGCTGCGCGAAGCGTTCAGCTTATATCTTCCGCTGATAAAGCCGGGGCATAATTTAATTTTTATTGTGCGCCAGGCAGTGCTTTTTGAGCCATACACCTCTTTGTGCGATGCGGTTTTGCGGCTTTTAGAAAAAGCGGGGCTTTTAAAAGAGGAGTGCGTTCAATGAAAACTGCGCTTCTTTGGGCAATTCGCATGTATAAAAGGCATCTTTCGCCTGCTTTGCCGAAATATCGCTGTAAATACTTGCCCACATGCTCTCAATACGCACAGGAAGCAATAGAAAAGCACGGCAGCTTATATGGTGCTGTGCTTGCGCTTTGGCGGATTCTTCGCTGCAACCCGTTTTCTAAAGGTGGCTATGACCCTGTGCCATAGGCGCAAAAAACATTTAAGCTGTATTTTAATCGACTAAGGAGGAGCAACTCTTGCAAGGCGATTTCTTTTTAACAACATGGGTGCTCTTGGGCATGCGCTGGCTCTACGAGAATGTGACTGCTTCAAATGTTGTGCTTACAATAGTCATAAGCACAATTATTATTCGCGCGCTTACTGTATTTGGCGACATCCAGTCACGCAAATCCAGCATAAAAATGCAGGCTGTTCAGCCTGATATAGACAAGCTCAGGAAAAAATACAAAGACGACCCGCAAAAGCTCCAGCAGGCGCAGGCAAAGCTCATGCGCGAGCGCGGCGTGAGCATGTGGGGGGGCTGCCTTCCCATGCTGCTTATGATGCCGCTATTGTTCTGCTTTATTGCGGCGTTTAGGTTCTGGGGCTATGAGCAAATGGTAAAGGTGCTTATGGAGCTTAACGAAACAGGCAAATCCGAACTATTTAACTCGTTTAAGTTCCTATGGGTAAACAACATCTGGCAGCCGGACAGCGGCCTGCAGCCTGTAATTATGAAGGCTGAGGCATTCCTCGCAATACCCAAGCTTTCAAACCTCATATACTTCAAAGAAAACCCAGCTGCGCTTAGCGCATTTGAAAAGCTCGGCTTTATTATTTCGGATGTGAAGAATATCCCGCAAAGCGCAATCGACACATACAACAGCCTTGTAGCGCCAATAATCAAGCCATACGAGGGATATACGAACGGCTGGTTCATACTTCCGCTGCTTGCAGGCGCAACCACTTATCTTTCAAGTTGGGTTATGCAGAAGAACCAGCCAAAGCCAAGCGAGCAGGCTGCTGCAGGCGGCGCGAATATGGGCAAGACAATGCTCTATGTTATGCCCGTTATGTCAGTGGTCTTCTGCCTTACCGCTAACTCAGCGTTTGCAGTTTACTGGACTATTAGCAATATTATTTCACTCGGCGTCAACCTGCTCTTAAACCGCAAGTTTAAAAAGGACGCTGCGCTTGGAGGTGAAGTGCTTTGAAGAGCGGCGAATTTACCGGAAGCTCAATTGACGAGGCAGTTTTTCACGGGCTTATGGAACTTGGCCTTTCAATAGACGAAGTACGCATAGAGGTGCTCCAGGGCGAAACAAAAGGGCTCTTTGGCTTAGGCGCGAAGCTTGCGCGCGTGAAGCTTACACAGCGCCTTGACGAAGAGCTTGAACCAATAACAGTTAAAGATACTTCAAAAAGCACAGAGCCAAAGGCAGCGCCTAAAAAGGAGCATATAAAAGAAAAGAGCTGGCAAGAAGCGCAAGAAACACATAAAGGCTATGATTATAGCGAAGCTTTAGCAAAAGAAAACCCAGCAGGCGTGTTCCTTGAAGGGCTTTTAAAGGCAATGGGCATAGAGGCAAATCTAAAGGCTGCTGAAGTTGAAGACGGCATACGCATATATATCGAAAGCAGCACAAAGGGGCTTTTAATAGGCAGGCGGGGAGAAACACTTGATGCTATGCAGTACCTTGCCTCGCTTATAGTTAACCGCAACCGCAGGCAGGAAAAGTTCTTCCGCGTTACGCTCGATACCGAAGGCTACAGGGAAAAGCGCGAGCAGACGCTTATGCGCCTTGCCTCAAGGCAGGCAGCAAAAGCAAGAGCAACGGGCGCGCCTGTACACCTTGAGCCTATGAACCCTTATGAGCGCAGGGTGCTGCACGCCTCGCTTCAAAACAACCCCTATGTCACAACGCACAGCGAAGGTGAGGAGCCGAACAGGCGCGTTGTAATAACGCCTAAGTGAGGGTAAGGGGCGTTATCAATCGCCCCGACAATTGCGCAACAACACAGCGGGCGGATAATATCCGCCCCTACGGGAACGGTGTTGTGAAATTTCGGGCGTTAACAATCGCCCCTACCTTTTACGCCATTTTTTTATAAGCCTTAATATATCGCTTTCGAAAACTATTTCGTCAGTATCCTTAAGTTTTTCAACGCCTATATCTACAAGGCAGAGCGGGGGGAAAATTACGCACCACCAGTTTTCGCCGCAAGCTTTTCCAAGCTCTATTTTAAGCGCCTCATAGTCGCCTTCTGGGTATTCCTGTTTCCCGTATGTCTTTTTAGGGAAGTGCATTAACCCGTAGCGAAGCGAAGCTCCATAGCCTGCGCCCTCAGCCTTTAAAACCTCGTCAACTGTTTTTTGCACATCGCGCCCGTTTTTAAGCACAATAATTCTTGCCTCATCAAGGCTGTTAGCAGGAGCGAACTTGGCTAAAATCGCATCGCGTACATGGCGCTTTATTGCCTGGTCGCTTTCGCTGTCGCTGTTTGCAACTACATGAAGCCTTAAAATTTCTGCTGCCTGAGCTTCGCTTAAAGCGGGCAGGGCAGACCTTGTGGGGTACGCTGCCTCAAAAAACAAAAATGTTAAAAACACAACACAAATTAAAAGCGTAAAAGTTCTTGCTTTATACATACCGCCCTCCTGTATGGTTTACTTGCAGTATGCACAAATATATATATTTTTAGACAATAAAGCCGAAGCGTAAGCTCCGGCTTCTAAGCAGTTATTTGTTTTACTTTAGCCGCGCACTAAAAAATCAAGCAGCTTTGTAAAATCTTCAGGTTCTGAAACTACAAGCTCAACATCGCTTATGCGCGCATCCTTAAACATTTGGGTCAGCGCAATATATTGGCAGAGCGTGCTTTTAAAGTTAAGCCTGTCGCCGTCTTTTGTAACAAGCTCAACGCTGCCCTTGCAATCTTTAATAACTTCAAAAAAGCGCGTAGGGTTTGTAATATTTGTGATTTTCACATAGGTCACCCCCTTTATTAAATACATTAGAGTTTTACCACAGCAAGCTTGCTTATGTCAAGCAGCTTTCATTTATGGCCGCCTTTAGGTATACTTATGGCAAAACATTTAAGGAGCAGATATAATGCGGCTTTTTATCGGCCTGCCTTTGCCCAGGGAGCTTAAGTTCACCCTTTACGCGTATCAGCAGGCGCTTAGGGAAGTTTCGCCTAAAGGCAGGTATGTACCTTTTGAAAACTTCCATATTACGCTCCACTTCATCGGCGAGTCGACTTCGCTTTTAGAAGCTTCATCAGCTTGCAATAAGGCAGTAGCAGGCATAAGACCGTTTACGCTTAAACTTTTAGGCTTTAACAGCTTTAGAAGCGGGG
>JAKJBL010000080.1:0-2590 GCA_022707005.1 Bacillota bacterium
GAACTACGGGATTTTATGTTTGAACGCGTATATTTAAATTCAAATGCAAAGCATGAAGAAGGGAAGGCAAAGCATGTTGTACAAGCCTTATATGAGTATACCCGTTCTAATCTTGAAGCGCTCCCAAGGGAGTTCACAGCAAATATACAAGTTGATGGGTGTGAGCGTGTTGCGGCCGATTGGATTGCCTGTATGACTGACCGCTATGCGATTGATGAATACCTCCGCCTTTTTGTACCAAGGGCATAGGCATAGTTTATAACTTTAAAGGCTAATAATGTTTTAATCTGCATAAAAAACAGGAATTTTGCCGCGAATATCGAATACTACTTTGTTGGGGAGGGGAAATAAGAATGGCGCTATACAACGATACATGGATGGAAACGCTCCTATCCAAGAGCGACATTGTTTCTATTGTGTCATCTTATGTATCCTTGCGCGCCAAAGGCAGAAGGCTCTGGGGGTTATGTCCATTTCACAACGAAAAGACTCCGTCATTTACCGTTTCGCCGGACAAGCAGGCATTCCATTGTTTCGGCTGCGGAGCAGGCGGCGGGATAATACAATTCATTATGGAAATTGAACATCTCCCATATGCTGAAGCTGTACAACTGCTTGCACAGCGTGCAGGTCTTGAACTGCCTGAAGAAATTGATGATATAGAACTCCAAAAAGCGCGTGTAAAAAAAGAGCGGCTATATGCTGTGTGCAAGGCAGCAGCAGAGTTTTTCCACGGACAACTTATTTCTGATGCAGGGTTGGCTGCGCGAAGATATCTCGAAAAACGCGGCGTAAAGGCAAAAGCGATAAAAAAGTTCGGGTTGGGGTTTTCGCCAAATACAAAGAATGCACTGATAAACTATATTAGTGTTGCCGGATTCAATGAAAATGACTTACTTGAGGCAGGTTTGCTTGCTAAAAGCTCTAAAACCAAAGGAGTGTATGACCCTTATCGTAACAGGGTAATATTCCCCATTATAGGCGCTAATTCACGTGTGCTTGCGTTTGGCGGACGCTCAATTACAAATGAAGCTCCAAAGTATATCAACACTTCGGAGACCTCCATTTACAGCAAGCGCCGCAACCTTTATGCAAGCAATTTGCTCAAGGAAACAAAAGCGCCTGAAATAATAATTGTTGAAGGATATATGGATGTTATAAGTTTGTACTCAGCAGGAATAACAAACGCAGTGGCTTCATTAGGAACCGCGCTTACGTCTTACCAGGCAAGGTTGCTAAAACGCTATTCAAATAATGTTTACATCGCTTATGACGGTGATACTGCTGGGCAAAACGCAACACTTAAAGGGCTTGATGTGTTAGCTAAAGAAGGGCTGGATGTGCGGGTAATAGAGTTGCCTGAAAAATTAGACCCCGATGATTATATAAAAACAAACGGGGTTGAAGCATTCAGGGCTTTAGCTGACAGCGCGCTATCACTCAATGCTTTTAAGCTTGAGCGCATGGCTTGTTCTTATGATCTTAATAGTGAGGAAGGAAGGCAAAGCTATGCAATCGAAGCATGCCGCTTTCTTGCCTCTTTGCAGCCGGTTGAGCAGGAAAGGTATACTATATCGCTGGCGCGAAGTACAGGTCTTTCTGTTGAGACACTCAGAGCCCAAAGCAAGCAAAGCGAAGCAAGGGAGATTAAAAAGGGACATTATAAAAATTTTAGTGCAGCTCGCCCTGCGCATGAGCGTGCCTTAGAAGCAAGGCGGCGGGCGGAACTGCAGCTGCTTAGAACCTTCATCCAGAAACCCGAAACTTTAGATGCTGCAGCTTCTTTTAAACTTGAGGATTTATTTTCAAACGAGGTTTATAGGAATTTTGCGCTTGGATTGAAAGAGGCATACCTTCAAAAGCTTAAGCCTGACCTTGTAATGCTCATGAGCGGGCTTGCTTCTGAGCAAGCTAAGCTGATTACTGAAGCGCTGTACGAAGATATGCTGACTTCTAACCCGGAACAGTTTGCACGAGACTGCCTTATGCGCATTCGGTTAGCAGATATAGAAGAGCAAATGCTAAACCTGCGTAAAGAAGCCAATTCGGATTTAATTGGGCTTGAAGACAAGCTTGAATTAATGCAACACATAATGAAGCTTGATAACGAGCGCAGGCAGTTACGTCTTCAATAGTATACACAAATGAAAAGGAGGGGATACTCTTGGAGATTAGAGAGTCCCACATGAAAAAAATAAACGATTTGTTGGAAAAGGGCAAAGCAAAGGGTGTTTTGACCTACAAAGAAATAATGGATGCGCTTGAAGAACAGGAGCTTGACCAAGACCAGGTTGAAGCAATATATGATCGAATAGAGATGTTGAATATTGATGTTGTAGAGGACATCGAAGCCTCGGCGGATATAACAGAAGAAATCTCTGCTATTGAAACAGAAACCGCAGCGCCAGAAGGGGTTAACATAGATGACCCTGTTCGGATGTATCTTAAGGAAATCGGCAAGGTTCCACTTCTGACTGCTGTTGAGGAGGTTGAAATTGCGCAAAGGATGTCCGAGGGTGACCCTGATGCAAAACAACAGCTCGCTGAGGCTAATTTAAGGCTTGTTGTATCTATTGCCAAGCGCTATGTC
>JAKJBL010000080.1:2662-5679 GCA_022707005.1 Bacillota bacterium
AACCCGTGCTATTGCCGACCAGTCGCGCACTATCCGTATCCCTGTACACATGGTAGAAACAATAAACAAACTTATTCGCGTAAACAGACAGCTCCTGCAGGAATATGGACGAGATCCAAGGCCTGACGAGATAGCACATGAGATGGGTATTACTGAAGATAAAGTCCGGGAGATAATAAAAATAGCGCAGGAACCAGTTTCGCTTGAAACACCAATAGGCGAAGAAGAAGACAGCCACCTCGGTGATTTTATTCCTGATGAAGAAGCGCCTGCTCCAGCTGAGGTTGTTGCAGGGACACTTTTAAAAGAACAACTTATTGATGTTTTAGATACGTTAACTCCCAGGGAAGAAAAGGTCTTGAGGCTGCGATTTGGGCTTGATGATGGGAAAGCGCGTACGCTTGAAGAAGTTGGACGTGAATTTGCAGTTACACGTGAACGTATTCGCCAAATTGAAGCTAAGGCTTTGCGTAAACTGCGTCATCCAAGCCGTTCAAAAAAGCTAAAGGACTTTTTAGAATAGCTTTTCTATACTAATCGAAAGGGTTAAGAATGGCCGGTTAACAGACTTTATAATGTGCTCAGATTATTAAGCAAAGCCAAGCGAAATACCGGCTTGCTTGACATTTGCACCCAAAGGTTCTACAATCAAAAATGAGTAATAATGCAGACTTGTAGTACATTAATTAATATATCCATGAGAACCTACAGGTGTCTACTAGGATGCAAGCCGGGCTATTGCTCGGTTACATTTTTATATAAATTGGAGGTTGACCTTGTGTATGAGGGGCTAATTACGGTAGCCGTTTCCATCACTACTTTAGGCATAGGAACGGTTATCGGTTATTTTTACAGGCGTAATATTGCAGAAGCAAAAACAGGCAAAGCAGAAGAAGCAGTAAATAAAATGCTTGAAGACGCACAAAAACGAGCGGAGGAGTTGCGCAAAGAAAGAATACTTGAAGCAAAAGAAGAAGTTTTTAGAATACGCAGCGAAAGCGACAAAGAACTAAGAGACAGGCGCAATGAGCTGCAGCGCTCCGAGCGGCGAATTCTGCAAAAGGAAGAAACTCTCGATAGAAAGCAGGAAGGGTTAGAACAGCGGGAACGGACGCTTTGCGAACGTGAAGCAGGGATTGAAACATCCGAAATTGAAATATGTGAATTACGAGCGCAGCAATTAAAAGAACTTGAAACAGTCTCCGGTCTTTCTATGGATGCTGCAAAAGAAATCTTACTTGCTAATGTTGAGCGTGAAGCCAAGCATGAGGCGGCTCTGCTCCTAAGAGATATAGAGGCAAAAACAAAGGAAGAGGCCGATAAACGTGCCAGGCATATAGTTTCGCTTGCAATACAGCGCTGTGCAGCTGACCATGTTGCTGAAGCAACTGTATCTGTGGTACCGCTGCCTAATGATGAAATGAAAGGCCGCATAATCGGCCGTGAAGGCCGCAACATAAGAGCGCTCGAAACCGCTACAGGTGTTGATTTAATTATTGATGACACCCCAGAAGCAGTTATTCTTTCCGGATTTGACCCTGTACGAAGGGAAGTAGCAAGAATTGCTCTGGAAAAGCTAATTCTGGATGGACGCATACATCCTGCACGCATAGAAGAAATGGTTGATAAAGCTAAGCGTGAAGTCGACAATCAAATCAGAGAAGCAGGCGAACAGGCAGTGCTGGACGTTGATGTTCATGGGCTGCATCATGAGCTTATACGCCTTTTGGGCAGGTTGAAGTATCGCACAAGTTATGGTCAGAACGTACTTAAGCATTCTATTGAAGTTGCACATCTCGCGGGGTTAATGGCTGCAGAGCTTGGCGCAAATATTACCTTGGCCAAACGTGCCGGGCTGCTCCATGATATCGGAAAAGCAATTGACCATGAAGTCGAAGGGCCGCATATTCAAATCGGTGCAGATGCCGCAAAGAAATATCGTGAGAATAACGCAATCGTCCATGCGATTATGGCGCATCACGGGGATGTCGAACCGCAAACGGTTGAAGCCGTGCTTGTGCAAGCAGCTGACGCAATTTCTGCAGCACGTCCGGGGGCACGCCGCGAAACGCTCGAAAGCTACATAAAGCGTTTGCAAAAGCTTGAAGAAATCGCAAATTCCTTTGACGGAGTAGAAACCTCATTTGCAATACAGGCGGGAAGGGAAGTTCGCATTATTGTTAAGCCTGATTGCATTAACGATACTGATACAATCGTTATTGCGAAAGATATAGCCAAGCGGATTGAATCAGAACTCGAATATCCAGGCCAAATTAAGGTGAATGTTATTCGCGAAACTCGCACAGTTGATTACGCCAAATAGCCAAAGAGGTGCACAGCGCCGGCTTTAATAAAGCTTTAATGCGAAATATCCAGAGCTAAGGATATGCACTCTTGCATATCCTTGTTTAATAAATGCTATGATTAGGGAGGCTTATGATGCAGATACCTATAGCTGATGCGCATTGCGATTTCCTCTTTAATATGTGGAATAGCCGCCATGATATAAAAACTCTTAGTGACAATCAAGTAACTTATCTGCCATACCTTAGGCAGGGAGGGGTTGCCCTGCAGTTTTTTGCTGTTTGGATTGACAGAACACTTAGAATCCCTTACCTGCAGCAGTGTTTGGCGATGATTGATGCATATTCTCGTATGCTTGAAGAAAATGAAGCTTTTATTCCTCTAACTAATGAGTTTACCCCTGAAAGCGGCAAGATTGCTACAGTCCTTACTGTAGAAGGGGGTGAAGCAATCGAAGGCAGCCTCGCCGTATTGCGGGTGTTAAAGCGACTTGGAGTCTCAGCGATGACCTTAACATGGAACCATAACAATGAGCTGGCAGGTGCAGCGATCAAAAAGAATGGCAAAGGGCTCAGTGCATTAGGCCAGGAAGTTCTTAAGGAGATGGAGCGTATTGGGATAGCCTTGGATTTGTCTCATTTAAATGATACAAGCATTGATGATGTGCTTTCTAATGCAAGCCGCCCTGTCTTTGCTTCTCATTCGAACGCCCG
>JAKJBL010000081.1 GCA_022707005.1 Bacillota bacterium
GCTTGGTTAGGGCATGGCAGTATAGCGACGACTGAGAAAATTTACGCGCATGTGAACAAAGAAACGCGCATGAATGCATCTCGAACGCTTGATAAGCTAATGGGTTATCAGAGCGAGGAAACTCCGAGAAATATCGAGGGTGCCTTGCGGGAGTTATTCGAACCTATGCTGAGCAAAGCGCAAAACGGCGATCAGGCAGCTGAGAGTCGTTCGAACCTTCGGTCGAACCAAGCGGAAAACGAAGTACAAGGTGTATAAAAATGCGGATTGCCCGCAATGATATGCAGCTTGTCAAAAAAGACTGTCCAGAGAGAAAAACCATGTGGGCCGGCCCGGTGACACACGAAAACGGGCATGAAAAAAGCCCCGAAACCGCTAATTTCGGGGCTTTGGCGGAGAGTTAGGGATTTGAACCCTAGTTACGGTTCCCCGTAAACACGATTTCCAGTCGTGCGCCTTCGACCACTCAGCCAACTCTCCACAGTCTACCAGATTGCATAGTATTCAGTTTTTTCGGCGCACCGCCACAGCATTTCCAGTCGTGCGCCTTCGACCAAACTAGGCGACTTCTCCTTGTTTATATTATAACAAGTATTTTACGCTAAATAATCTTACAATAAAACTTGGACAAAAGCAAGTTTCAATGCTTTCTACTTTCCAAACTGTATGCCTTAGCTACCGTTAAACCCAAAAGCATCTGACTGAACATATCTCTAAGCTAGGGGCGCCAAATTGCATCGAATTTCTCAATCATTCGAACTGGCTGGTAAGATAGCTTTGCCTTGCGCATACCGGGAATTCCCATATCTTCCTCTCTGTTGATATAGGTCATATCCGCTAATGCGTGCAAGGCAAATTGCTGGTTAATTACAGCATAAAGCCCTGTATATGAAGTATCCGCTTTTTCAATATGGATAAGCGCCATATCTTCTTTAATCTTTTCACCAATTGTGAAGGCTACTAATTTATCACCAACATAAATGCTACCGCCTAAGGCCCCTAAACGCTCAAGGTTAGGGAGCAGAAATCGGATAGCCTTCATTTCGCCAACTATGCCTGGTTCATTAATATCCTTCTCTTCAAGCCAGCTTAAATACAGCTGCATGCACTCTTCTGCCTTAGCCGAAGTTAGCGGTCTATACGTATAATTGTATTGGGAACTGAATTGGTTTATATGGTTGCGCTTTGCGTGAAACTTTCTGCCTTTAAGTTCGATTAAATCTTTCGCGGAATATACATAGTCAAAAGTATTTCGGTTTGGCACAAGTGAAAGCTGGGGGAAGTTTTCTTTAAACAGCGAAACAAACGGACCGCTTATAGAGCGAAAATAAGGATTTAATCCATTATCACTAAAATAACTGCAGGCAGCATCTACTATTTTGAAATAATCGCTGGAAAGGTTTATCGGAATCGGAGGAAACATAAATGCAGGATGTCTGCCAAACTTCAGTAAAAAGTAAAGCGCATCATCGGTTTGGGCCCACTTAATCTTTTCATCCTGCCCCCAGATTATAACATTAGTGAAAGTAAATTCTGAGCATTCGAACCCATGGGGCTTCAGAAATGAATCAATTACCTGCTTATCTTCAATAAGTATTGGTTTAAATTCGAGCAAACTTGCACCTTCCTTAGGAATTTCCGCGATTTACAAAAACGCACTATTCTATATTTTACTTCAAATCTGCTGATATGCAACATTAAATTAATATAATGCTTGCTGTTTGCATTACACTATTGTAAACTGTCTATATTATCTGGTTTACAATAGTGAGATCATATGGGCGAAAAGTCACGATTTATGATAATTGGTGCATTAATAAGCTCGCTAACAGCGCTTGGCGCATTTATTAAAATTCCCATAGCGCCATACCCTGTTCCAATGACGCTTCAAACAGGTTTTGTGTTTTTAGCAGGTATGCTGCTGCCAAAGCGAGAGGCCTTCCTATCACAGGCAGCATATATTCTTCTCGGCTTAATAGGAATCCCAGTCTTTGCACACGGGGGTGGCTTAGGTTATATTCTTGACCCGACATTTGGGTATTTGCTTGCATTTTTGTTCAGCGCGCCGCTTATGAGCATCCTTTATAACAAAACTTTACTAAGACGTAAATATATACTATTTGCTCTATTTAGTGTGCTTCTTATACTTATTCTTCAGCTTTGCGGCGTAATCTATATGGCAGTCATTTCATCTTTACATCTGCATACGAAGCTCCCATTTTCTAAGGCAGCGTATTTAACACTGCTCTTTTTGCCTCTTGACATGGTAAAGCTTTTGCTTGCAGCTTTGTTTTCTATTCAAATACGAAAACGTCTTCCATTTCTAAGCTTAGAGCACAATCACGCAAAACAGCTCTCGTGCATACCTTAATCATAGTCAAATTATCTATGAATTTGGGAGGTTTGCCTGCATGAAGAGGTTCATTGCTGTATTTGTTTTGCTTGTGTTTTTGAGCTGCTTGTTTACTAGCTGCAAAAAAGAAGAGACACTGAGGGTTGTTCAACTAAACGAAGTTACACGTTCTGTTTTCTATGCCCCACAGTATGTAGCAATATCACAAGGTTTCTTTGAGGAAGAGGGTCTGCAAATTGAAATAACGACAGGCGGTGGGTCAGATAAAACTATGACAGCGCTGCTTGCTGGTCAGGCGGATATCGGTCTCATGGGGCCTGAAACTGGGGTTTACGTCATTAATGAAGGTAAAGAGGATCACCCGATAATAATCGGACAGCTTACAAAATGCGATGGTTCTTTCCTTATGGGTAGAGTAGCAGAACCTGAGTTTGCGTGGGAGAATTTAAAAGGCAAAACAATTATCGGAGGACGAAGAGGTGGTATGCCTATGATGACACTGCAATATGTGCTTAGGCAGCATGGGCTTGAACCAGGCGTAGACCTTGAAGTGCTTGATAATATTCAGTTTGATTTAATGGGTGGCGCATTTGAAGGCGGAACAGGTGACTATGTAACGCTTTTTGAGCCCATTGCATCACTATTTGAAATGAACAGCAAAGGGTTCATAGTAGCTAGTGTCGGCAAAGCGTCCGGTGATGTGCCGTACACAACCTATATGGTAAGCCAAAGCAAGCTTAAAAATGATCCCGCTCTAATTGAGAAATTTTTACGTGCTATATATCGCGCTCAAAAGTGGGTTGCAAACGCTACAGATGAAGAAGTTGCAAAAGCAATGATGCCGTTTTTCCCTGATGCGAGTCTTGAGGTGTTAACCTCAGTTGCACGCAATTACCGTGCAAACGATTCGTGGAAGGGCGAACCTGTAATGTTTGAAGAAGACTATAACAGGTTGCTGACTGTAATCGATTCTGCAGGCGAACTTAAGTCACCTGTACCGTTTGAAAAGCTGGTAGATAATACAATAGCAGCTAAGGCTATGAAGTAATTTAACCTGCTTAGGCGGCCTGGTCGCTTCGCAAATCGTAAATATAGAGCCTGTTTTGTTTTTTCTGGGCACGCTTTTTTTCAAGAAGCTGTGCCTTTTTTGCAACGGTGTTTAGAGCTTGGCTTACCAAAAGACCTATTAGAATACCCGGAAAAACAAAACTTATCATTATTCCCGCCATAGTTAACTCCTATTATCTTGTTTCCTATCTGGAAACTATAATTCGAAAAAAATAGCCTGCTGCCAAAACATAACCCAATCATCGTTGTTCATGCCCAAGTTGTAACTTGGTTTGGTCATAAATAAGTATAGTATCCTTTTAAGATACTGTCAAGCATTTTCCAAAAATATATTGCAATACTGTTTCCCGATGGGATACAATATAATAAACAAACATTTTAGGGGGCTGCATGAATAGGCTAAAGGAATTGCGTCTTAGAGCTGGCTATACGCAGGAAATGCTCGGAAACTTTCTTGGGGTACAGAAAGCTGCAATATGCAAATATGAAACAGGCAGGGCTTCCCTCCCACAAGATATGCTCCTGCGTCTGGCAAACCTGTTCTCAGTAAGCACTGACTATATTCTTAAGCGAAACCCTCTTTTAGACTTCACCGGCTCCACACAAGAAATTATTAAGATCCCCATTGTTGGGCGAGTTCATGCTGGGCTCCCAATACTTGCGGAAGAAAATATTGCAGATTATATCTCAGTACCTCAGAGCGACCTAAAAAATGGAGAATACTTCTTTATGGAAGTTGAGGGCGACTGTATGGAGGACGCCCATATTGTTGAAGGAGCCTTAGTGCTTGTTCGTCTCCAATCGCATATAGAAACCAGCCAGGTTGCAGTTGTACGTATAAATGATGAAGTAGTGCTTCGCAGGGCTAAATGGGAGCAAAACCAACTCATACTTTACCCTGCCAATCAAAACTATGCTCCGATGATAGTTTCAGGCGGTGATGTGCAAATTATAGGAAGGGTTCTCGAAGTTAGAATTCAGGGTCTTTAATGAGTTTTTGCCAAACATAAAGCAGGCGCCTGCTCGCGCCTGCTTTTTAAATCGAACTTTATGCTTTGCCTACTTATGCAGGATTGCTCCGAAACGGCATTTCTCCATGCATGCGCCGCATTTTATGCACTTTTCCTGGTCTATTACAAATGGCTTTTTTATCTCTCCGGAAATTGCATTTACAGGGCAGACCCTTGCGCATAAGCTGCAGCCGGTGCACTTTGAGGCATCAATCGTATAGCACAACAATGCTTTGCATACACCTGCAGGGCAGCGTTTTTCGTTGATATGCGCTTCATACTCATCACGGAAATATCTAATGGTTGAAAGCACAGGGTTCGGCGCAGTTTGCCCGAGGCCGCACAAAGAAGCAGCTTTTATGTTTTTTGCAAGGCGCTCAAGCTTATCTATATCACCTGGCTCGCCCCTGCCTTCGGTTATTTTTGTGAGCATCTCATACATTCTGCGTGTGCCAATGCGGCACGGCGGGCATTTTCCGCAGGATTCATCAACTGTAAACTCTAAGAAGAACTTTGCAATATCGACCATGCAGTTGATAAAAGGTTGTCATAGTCTATTGGAGTATCTAAATGCTCTGCGGGTATGCAGCCGCCCGATGGTCCGCCAGTCTGCGCAGCTTTAAAGGCTTTTCCACCTGGTATGCCGCCGCCGATGTCATAAATGACTTCACGGAGGGTTGTACCCATTGGAATTTCAACAAGCCCCGTGTTTGTTATTTTCCCGCCAAGCGCGAACACCTTAGTACCCTTACTCTTTTCTGTGCCCATTTGCGCAAACCATTCAGGC
>JAKJBL010000082.1 GCA_022707005.1 Bacillota bacterium
AAGCTTTGATAAATGCCTTGACCTCAACGGCCTTGTGCTTATGCCTGCGTTTATTGATATGCACTGCCATTTGCGCGACCCTGGGCAGCCTGAAAAGGAAGATATGCAAACAGGCATGGCTGCAGCTCTAAAAGGCGGTTACGCGACCATCTTGGCAATGGCTAACACAGATCCTGTGATAGAAACCCCTGAGCTTGTTTTATTAAACCAAAAAAAGGCGCAGGAGCTTAAGCTGTGCAGGCTGATTCAGGCAGCTGCAGCAGGGCAAGGGTTAAAAGACAAGCACGAAACGCAAAGGCGTGCGCTCTCGCTCTTAACGCCCATGCTTTCTAATGACGGAAAAACTATTTTTAGCGATGCTTTTATGCGGCGGCTTTTGCTTGACTCGGCAGAACTCGGGTTTTTAATAAGCACGCACTGCCAGCCCGAGCTTGAGATTGTTAAGAGAGATTTAGCGCTTTTAAAAGAAACAGGCGGGAACCTCCACATAGGACATATAAGCAAAAAAGAAACAGTAGAGGCAATCCGCGAAGCAAAACAAAACGGGCTAAAGCTTACATGTGAAGTAACGCCCCACCACCTTTTCGGCTGTGATGACCCTTATTTAGTGAACCCGCCGCTTCGTTCACAAAAAGATGGAATAGCGCTTATTGGCGGGATTAAAGACCGTACTATTGATTGTTTGAGCACAGACCACGCGCCGCATACTGAGGCAGACAAATCAGTGGGTGCAGCAGGCATTTCAAATATCGAATACGCAATACAGATTTTTCTCCATGTGTTCAAAAAGAACAATCTCCCGCTTACTCGGCTTAGTGAAATGCTCTCCTTAGCGCCTGCAAAAAGGCTCGGGCTTAACTCGGGCCTTCTAAAAGCCGGGCTGCCTGCAGACCTTGTTGTACTCGAACCTGAAGGTGTTCATAAAATCTCAAAAGCGGATATGATTTCAAAATCACACAATACTCCCTTTGACGGCCGCGAGGTATACGGCAGGGTATGCATGACAATTGTAGGAGGTGAAACGCGCTATGAGTATGGACAGGCTCTATGACGCTGTTAAACACAAAGGCCCTGTTTGCGTAGGGCTCGATACCCAATACGAGTTCCTGCCCGAGTTTTTAAAGGCACGCGACATAACTCAGGCAGAAAAGCTTTTTGAGTTCAACCGCAGAGTAATCGATACCTGCAAAGACCTTGCAGGCTGCTTTAAAGTACAAGTAGCCTGCTATGAGGCACTTGGGCTTAACGGAATGCAAGCCTTCGCAAAAACAATACAGCATGCAAGAAAAGCTGGCAGTATTGTAATTTCGGATGTAAAGCGCGGAGATATTTCCTCAACAGCAGCTCTTTATGCAAAAGGGCATTTTACTGGCGACTTTGAAACGGATATAATTACAGTCAACGCATATATGGGCGAGGACGCAGTTTCGCCTTATTACCCATACCTTAAAACAGGGAAAGCGCTTTTTGTGCTTGTTAAAACCTCAAACCCCAGCAGCAGAGATTTTCAGGATTTAAGCATGGGAGGAAGCACGCTTTATCAGCTTGTCGCTAAAAAGGTTAGCTCCTGGGGCGAACCCTTTATAGGAAGCAGCGGCTTTTCGGCAATAGGTGCAGTTATAGGGCTTACTTATGCCTAAGGACTGCCTTAAGCACACATTCCTCTTAATCCCCGGGTATGGGGCGCAGGGCGGCACAGGCAGAGACCTTATGCCCTTCTTCAAAAATGGGGTATGCGGCGTTGTAAACGCATCACGCTCTTTGCTTACAGCTCATAAAGGCAAAACAGAGGCTGAGGATTTTGATATATACATCCGCAAGGCAGTAGAAATAATGCATAAGGACATAGTGCAGTGGCTGTAATTTCAGAAAATATAGAAATAGCTAAAGGCATCTTCAAAATGTGCCTGAGCGGGGCCCCGCTTGGTGAGGCTGGTCAATTCCTTATGCTTAAGCAGCCGGACTCGCTCGACCCTTTCCTTGCAAGACCGCTAAGCTACTGCAATATAGATAAAAACAGCGGCACTGTTACTCTTGTTTATCAAACCATAGGCAAAGGAACAAAAGCGTTTTCAAAGCTAAAACAAGGCAGCTTAATGCAGGCAGTTGGCCCCTGCGGCAGAGGGTTCCCCCTGGTTAGCGGCAATGCAGTGCTAATAGGCGGAGGCATTGGCACAGCCCCCCTCCTGCTTTTGGCGCACGCGCTTAGAGAGTCGCAGCCAGAGCGGCATATTAAAGTGCATTTAGGCTTTAGAGAAGAGGCGTATCTTATAAAGGAGTTCGGCCAGTATGCAGATGAGGTGAGCGTTGATATTGGCGGAATAATTACAGATGCTGCCGATTTTTCACAAGCAGCCGCCTACTATGCCTGCGGCCCGGAGCCAATGCTTAAAGCAGCAGCGCTAAAGGCGGAAAAAGCAGGCGCTGAACTATATATCTCCCTTGAAAAGAATATGGCATGCGGTGTAGGCGCCTGCTTTGGCTGCACCTGCAAAACAAAAGGCGGCAACAAGCGGATATGCAAAGACGGGCCTGTATTTAATGCTTTAGAGGTGCACGATGTCTTATGAGCCCTTAGTAACTGAATTTCTTGGCGTCACACTCAAAAATCCGGTGCTTGCAGCTTCAGGCACAGTAGGGTTTGGCCGCGAATATGAAACTCTGGCGTCTTTATCAAAGCTTGGGGGCATTTGCTCAAAAGGCCTCACGCTTAACGGCAGCTTAGGCAATGACGGCCCCCGCATTTATGAAACACCCGCTGGTTTATTAAACAGCATTGGGCTTGAAAACCCGGGAGTTGGGCGCTTTATTAAAGAAGAGCTGCCTTTTATGCGCTCGCTCGGCTGTGCTGTAATTGCAAACCTCGGCGGTCACAGCGAGATCGAATACATCAAGGGCGCAAGCCTATTAAATGATGCAGAAATTGACATACTTGAGCTGAATATCTCCTGCCCCAACATTTTAGATGGCGGCATGGCCTTTGGCATAGACCCTAAAAGTGCTGCCGACATTACAAAAAAGGTAAAGGCAAAAAGCCGCCACCCCCTGCTTGTTAAGCTTACTCCAAATGCGCCCGATTTAATTGCTGTTGCTGCAGCATGTGAAGAAGCAGGGGCTGACGGGTTGAGCCTTGTCAACACATTCCTCGGCATGGCAATTGACACAAAGCTTAGAAAACCTGTGTTTAACAATGTATATGCAGGGCTTTCCGGCCCTGCGATTTTCCCTATTGCGCTTAGAATGGTGCATGAGGTGTGCAAGGCAGTTTCAATCCCTGTTGCAGGAATTGGCGGCATAGCTGCTAAAGAAGACGCGCTGAGTTTTTTAATGGCAGGTGCAAGCGTTGTTCAGATAGGCTCAATGACCTTTGCTGCCCCTGATACAATGGCTAAGCTTGTTGACGAACTCTATGACTACTGCAAGCTTAATGCGCTTGAAAATATACGCCAAATCGTTGGCATACTTTAGGAGGAACAATGGACACGACACTTAAAATTATGAAAGACTGCGGCGCTTTTTTAGAAGGCCATTTTTTGCTCTCGTCAGGAAGGCACAGCTCAAGCTATTGCCAATGCGCAAAGCTTATGCGCCTGCCTGAGCTTGCGGAAGAAGTACTTTCGCCTGTTGCACAAAGACTGAAAGAGTTTGGGTTTACGAAGGTCTGCGGCCCTGCAATGGGCGGTATTACAGTTTCGTATGAACTTGCGCGCCAGCTTGGCTCTGAAAGCATATTTACAGAGCGTATAGACGGAGTTGTGCAGCTTAGGCGGGGCTTTACCGCAGGGCCTCATGATATAGTTCTTATAGCTGAGGATGTGATTACTACAGGCAAATCTACATTAGAAACTTTGCATGTGCTTGAATCTTTTGGAGCAAGAGTTCTTGCGCTTGCATGCATTGTTGACAGGCGTCCTGAAAACTTAGAGTTTCCCCTGCCTGTTTATTCTGCAATAAAACTTGATATAAAGACTTATGACGCAGGCGAGTGCCCCCTATGCGAAGAGGCACTTTTACCCCTTGAAAAACCGGGAAGCAGAAAAGAACTTTGACTCTTTGAGCCGCTTTATTATGTTGGAAATTTTGTCAAACCCTCATGCATTCCCCGTATAGAAAACCATGGAAACGACAAATACTACTCCTGCATCCATATTTTCGCAGAGCAGGAGGGGTTTTTGGTTGAAAGCTACAGGAATCGTACGCCGAATTGATGAACTCGGCAGAGTTGTAATCCCAAAAGAAATAAGGAGGACTTTGCGCATACGCGAAGGCGACCCGCTTGAAATTTTTACTGACAGAGAAGGCGAAGTAATACTTAAAAAATACTCGCCTATAGGGGAGCTTAACGACTTTGCGCGCGAATATGCAACCGCTATGCACCATAACCTTGGGCATATTGCCGCCATTTGCGATAAAGACACTATAATTACTGTCGCAGGCGCAAGCCGCAGGGAGCTTTTAGAAAAGACAATCCACAAAGACCTTGAAGAAGTTTTAAATGCGCGTCAAAAAGTTGTGCGCTCTGCTGCAAATGAAGAAACGCTCCTGAACATAGTTGAAACAGATGAACCCATTGCATACTGCGCCCAGGTTATTGTGCCTATAATTTCAGAGGGTGATGCAATAGGAGCTGTTTTGCTGCTCTCGCGCGAACCCAACGCAACTATGGGTGCAATTGAGCTTAAAGTCGCTGAAACTGCTGCAAGCTTCCTCGGCAAACAAATGGAGCAATAGAATCTCGGCCACATAACAGGGGCCTTTCTTTTGCCGCTTTAGCACTTGACACATGTTTAGAGCATAAAGTAAGATAACAGAAAAGCTGTGATGGAAAAAGAGTACCCGACTACCGCCAAAAAGAGAGGGCAGGCCGAAAACGGCTGAGAGCCTGCCCGGGAAAGGCTTCGGGGAAGTGCGTTTCCGTAGCTGCCGGCAGGAAAGTGTTTAGTATTGCCGGCCGTATGCCGCGTTAAGGTGTTGAGCGGGGGTTAACCCAAGCAAAGTGGAACCGCGGAGCATATCCGTCTTTGTATGGACGGTGTGCTTTTTTTTATGCGCAAGAGGATGCCGGAGGTATATATGTTCAAAAGGCTTTTAAGCGATATTCAATGCGTACTTAAACGCGACCCTGCTGCGCGCAACGCGCTCGAAGTGCTGCTTTGCTACCCG
>JAKJBL010000083.1 GCA_022707005.1 Bacillota bacterium
GAAGTTAAGCCCTTATACGCCGAAGGTACTTGGCTGGAGACGGCCCGGAAGAATAGGTAGCTGCCGGCGAACCTTTAGCAAACAGCCCCGTGTGTAACGGGGCTGTTTGCAGCTTAACGACTGCTTAGCAACGAAGCATGTGCCGGAGGTGCCAATAAAAGTCTTATAATGCTTGAAAATCTTGCACTTGACATTTTGCAGCGCCGAAGGCTATACTTTAGCATAAATCTATATGATGCGATGAATAAGAGGAGTACGTTCTTATTTGCCGGCAGAGAGATGGCTCCAAAGGCTGAAAGAGCCATTAGGTCAAAAAGAGCGGAATGTCGCTTTTGAGCATTGCGGCGTGAACTTAAGTAACCCGCACGCATACACAGCGTTATAAGTGTTCGAGTGGAATACGAGCAGCGTATTCAACAAAGGTGGTACCGCGAGCGCATTCGTCCTTTGAACGGATGCGTTTTTTATTTGTCCGAATTAAACTATTTGGAGGCTAAAATGGAAATCGGAAAGACTTATGAACACAGCGCAGTTGAAACACGTTTATATAAGAGGTGGGAGGATAATAAATATTTCCACGCTGTTCCTAACGCAAATAAGCAGCCATATTGTATTGTAATACCCCCTCCCAATATAACAGGCCAACTGCATATGGGTCATGCCTTAGACAACACTCTGCAGGATGTGCTAATTCGTTACAAGCGCATGTCAGGTTTTGAGACATTGTGGCTGCCGGGCACAGATCATGCTTCAATTGCAACTGAAGTAAAGATTGTTGAACAAATGGCTAAAGAAGGCTTAACGAAGCAGGATATAGGCAGAGAAGCGTTTATTGAGCGCGCATGGGAATGGCGGCGTCTTTATGGGAGCCAAATTGTAAAGCAGCTGAAAAAGCTGGGTTCATCGTGTGATTGGGAGCGTGAGCGCTTTACAATGGATGAAGGCTGTAATAGAGCGGTACTAAAGGTATTTGTTGAATTATATAACAAGGGACTGATTTACAGGGGCGACCGTATAATCAACTGGTGTCCTGATTGTAAGACTGCACTTTCAGATGCTGAAGTAGAATATACTGAGCAGCAAAGCAATCTATGGCATGTTCGATATGAAGCGCCTGATAATTCTTATTCTATTGTTGTAGCAACAACCCGCCCGGAAACAATACTGGCAGATACAGCTGTAGCTGTACATCCTTTAGATGAAAGATACAAAGATATCATTGGTAAGAAGGTGCTTATACCAGTAGTCGGCAGAGAGATACCTATAGTTGCAGACGAATACGTTGAGATGGAGTTTGGAACAGGCGCAGTAAAAATCACCCCAGGTCACGACCCAAACGACTTTGAGGTAAGCCAAAGAACCGGGGTGCCCATTATGCGGGTGTTTACAGACGATGGTTATATAAATGAACTTGGCGGAGCATATGAAGGGCTAACAATACTTGAATGCAGGGAAAAATTCGTAGAAGATTTAAAAAAAGCAGGCGCCTTGGTACAAATTGTCCCGTATACACATAACGTCGGTGCTTGCTACCGATGCCGCACAATTATCGAGCCTCTTGTCAGCAAGCAGTGGTTTGTGGATATGAAGCCGCTTGCCAAGCCTGCCCTTGAAGCTGTTAGGAATGGAAGCATTCGGTTTGAGCCAAAGCGATTTGAAAAAACTTATTTTAATTGGATGGAGAATATACGCGATTGGTGCATATCGCGCCAGCTTTGGTGGGGACATCGAATCCCTGCATACTATTGCGATGTATGCGGTGAGACTATTGTGCAGGAATCTGCACCTTGGCGCTGCACAAAGTGCGGCAGTACAAAGCTGCACCAGGATGAGGATGTGCTTGATACTTGGTTCAGCAGCGGAATGTGGCCGTTTTCAACGCTTGGGTATCCTGATGAAACCCCTGAGCTGGAATACTTCTACCCAACATCTACTCTTGTAACTGGGTATGATATTATTTTCTTTTGGGTTGCAAGGATGATTGTATTCGGGCTGGAAGCAATGGAGCAAAAGCCTTTTGATACAGTATTTGTTCATGGGATTGTTCGCGATGCCTTGGGCAGAAAAATGTCTAAATCTCTAGGCAATGGGATTGACCCTTTAGAAGTGATTGAAAAGCATGGGGCGGATTCTCTCCGTTTTAGCCTTTTGGCTGGTAATTCTGCAGGAAACGATATGCGTTTTTATTGGGAGAAGGTCGAAGCCGCTCGTAATTTCTGCAATAAGATATTTAACGCTGCGCGCTTTGTGCTCATGAATGTTGAAGAATCTGAAATAACTGCACTCGATTCCACCCGCTTTGATATTTCAGATAAATGGATTCTGCACCGTCTAAACAAAATCATCAGCGAAGTTACCGATAATCTCGATAACTTTGAACTGGGGCTTGCAGCACAAAAGATATATGATTTCATATGGTCCGAATTTTGTGATTGGTATATCGAAATAACAAAGCCACGCATTTATGGCAATGACAATTCGGACAGCCTGCATGCTAGAGCCATGTTGGTAAAGGTTCTAAACGATTCAATGAAGCTGCTGCATCCATTCATGCCATTTATTACGGAAGAAGTCTTTATGCACCTCCCGGGCGCTCCGGAAACGATTATGCGTTCGGATTGGCCTGAATCAAAGGCGGAATTTGATTTTTCAGAAGAAGCAGCTTATATGGAGGCTGTAATGGAACTTACAAGAGCCATACGCAACCTTCGTGCAGAAATGAATGTTTCTCCGGCCAAGCGCATCAGTGTAATTATTATACCTAAGCCTGGTATGGAGGAGGTGTTCAGTGCAGTTTCGGGCTACTTAAACAAACTTGCGGGACTTAAAGAAGTTACTATTCAAACTGATAAGGTCAAAGCTCCAAAGAATTCTGTTTCAGCATTCTGCACAATAGCAGAAGCAATAATCCCCCTTGAACAGTTAGTTGATTTTGATAAAGAACGTGAGCGTGTTTCAAAAGAGCTTGAGAAGGTTTATGCAGAGATTAACCGCTATGAAACCAAGCTGAAAAACCCGGGGTTTTTAGCGGGTGCACCCGAAACAATAATTGAGGCGGAGCGTACTAAACTTAAAGTTGCTTATGAGCTGAAAAATAAACTTACAGAGCGCCTGAGCGCTTTTGAAAATAGTTGCGTAGAAAACAAGCCTTGAAACCAATAAGCTAAGGCAAGTTTAAACTATTGATGCATAAATGCACAGGCGACTCCTTTAAGTTGAACGAAGGAACGGTTTCCTGTATAATAGTTTTCGGATGGCTTTAGCAAGGCGATAGGCTAAAACCTCCATGGGCATCATTTATAAAAGGAGCATTTTAATGGTACAATTCGACTTAATTCGAACAACAGATCCTGAAACCACCCAGGCAATGGAACTTGAACTTGGGAGACAGCGTGACCATTTGGAGTTAATAGCATCCGAAAACTTTGTTTCAGAAGCTGTTATGGCAGTAATGGGAAGCCATCTCGTTAATAAGTATGCCGAAGGATACCCTAGAAAGCGGTATTACGGAGGATGCAAATATGTAGACATTGTTGAAGACCTAGCTCGAGAACGCGCTAAGCAGCTTTTCGGTGCAGAACATGCAAACGTTCAGCCTCACTCAGGGGCACAGGCAAACTTTGCTGTATTTTTTGCGCTGTTACAGCCGGGAGACACTGTTCTTGGCATGAACCTTTCTCATGGCGGCCATCTGACGCATGGAAGCCCTGTTAATGTAAGCGGGAAGTATTTTAATTTTATACCTTATGGTGTTGACAAAGAAACTGAGCAGCTCGACTATAACGAGCTTGAGAGGCTCACAGAAATGCACAAACCAAAAATGGTTATTGCTGGTGCAAGCGCTTATACCCGAGAGATTGACTTTTCTCGAATTGGCAAAATAGCAAAATCTGTTGGCGCATACTTCTTAGTTGATATGGCGCATATAGCAGGGCTTGTTGCAGCAGGTTTGCATATGAGTCCAATTCCCTATGCTGATGTTGTGACTACAACAACACATAAAACATTACGCGGTCCACGCGGCGGTTTAATATTGTGCACAAAAGAATTAGCCAAATTGATTGATAAAGGAATATTTCCGGGCACACAGGGCGGACCGTTAATGCATATAATTGCAGCTAAAGCAGTTGGCCTCCTGGAGGCAATGCAGCCTTCTTTTAAAACCTATCAGCAACAAATAATTGATAATGCAAGAGCTTTGGGTGAGGCGCTCTCAAATAACGGCGTTCGTCTGGTTTCAGGCGGTACAGACAATCACTTACTGCTTGTGGATTTGACAAATAAGGGCCGCACTGGTAAGGAGACAGAAAGCCTGCTTGATATGGCTCATATAACAGTAAACAAGAATACTATCCCATTTGAGAAGCTTAGCCCGTTCGTTACTAGCGGAATACGCATTGGAACTCCGGCTGTTACAACAAGGGGCATGAAGCAAAAAGAAATGCACTATATTAGCGACTTAATTGCAGAAGTTATAAGCGATGGCGAAAAAGCGGTGCCCCAGGTCAGAAGCAAGGTGCTTTCGTTGTGTGATAACTTTCCCTTATATAACTAATTTTTATGCGGACTGGAGCGGCAAAAGCCGCTCTTTGTGTTATTGGGAGTTGACAGCAACTACGCCCTATGCTAATGTGTAGAAGTGTAATTCCTACTATATTACTTGGATATTAAAAGGAGTGCATGCTTTGAAGCTGTCAACCCGGGGTAGATATGGAATAAAGGCAATGGTTGATTTGGCTGTAAAATATGGGAAAGGCCCTGTTAGCGCATCTTCCCTTGCCAGTTTGCAAGGGATATCTCTTCCGTATTTAGAGCAGCTCATAGCCTCGTTGCGAAGAGCAAAGCTCATCGATTCTGTGCGAGGGGCACAAGGAGGTTACATACTTGCACGTGAACCATCTTCTATAACAGTTGGGGAGATTCTGAGGGCTTTAGAAGGAAGCACAAC
>JAKJBL010000084.1 GCA_022707005.1 Bacillota bacterium
GCGGACGAGGTCTCGGCTCCCCTCTGCCGCCTTCAATTGAAGCAAGCAGCGCAGTCTCTTCTCCACAGACAAAGGCGCCAGAACCAAGGCGCAAATCAATATCGAAATTGAAATCTGTCCCAAAAATCCCCTTGCCCAAAAGCTCCATCTTCCGAGCCTGGTCTATTGCAATACGCAGCCTCTTTACAGCTATAGGATATTCAGCGCGTACATAAATGTAACCCTGCTGCGCGCCTATTGCATAGCCTGCAATGGCCATTGCCTCGAGCACAGCGTGCGGGTCGCCTTCAAGCACAGAACGGTCCATAAAAGCACCCGGGTCGCCTTCGTCTGCATTGCAGCAAACATATTTAATATTGCTTACAGGCTTCTGAGCGAGCGACCATTTAATGCCTGTGGGGAATCCGCCGCCTCTGCCGCGAAGACCGGAACGCTTTATAATATCAACAACTTCATCAGGCGTAAGTTCAAACAGGCATTTTGCAAGCGCCCTGTAACCATCAAAAGCAATATATTCTTCGATACTCTCAGGGTCGATAACTCCGCAGTTGCGCAGCGCCACCCTGTGCTGTTTTTTATAGAAGTCCACCTCATTAAGGGAGCGAATGTTCTCGCTTTCGTCAACGCTCTCAGAGTAGAGAAGGTCTCGCACGACACGCCCTTTAACAAGATGTTCCGAAACAATCCGCGGTACGTCTTCAACTTTTATATGGCTATAGAAAGCGCCTTCAGGATAGATAATTACAACTGGCCCTGTTTCGCACAACCCAAAACAGCCTGTTGGAACAACCTTAATTTCGTTTTCTAAGCCAACTTTTTTAATTTCTTCTTCGAAAGCATCAATTATTTTATGCGATCCGGAAGAACTGCAACCAGTACCTGTGCAACACAATACCTGTGAACGGAAAAAACCCATTATACTCTAACCCCCTTCAGCTGCATCAGTTATTATGCGCTTCATAATACCCGATTGTATAATCGCGAACTGCATTGCCATTAACAATGTGTTCTGTTACAATCCTACCAACCATATCGGGTGTTACTTTAACATAGGTGACCTTTTCTTCTCCCGGCCTGTATATTTCTACAATTGGTTCCAGCCGGCATACACCAATGCAGCCAGTTTGCGCAACTACTACGTTAGAAAGGTTACGCTTGGCTACTTCATCCATGAATGCAGTTAACACTGGTCTTGCACCTGCAGCAATTCCGCAGGTTGCCATGCCGACAACAACGCGAATTGCCTCGGTATCTTTTCTTAGGTTAATTGCATCCAGAGTCCTCTTGCGGATTTCTTCAAGCTCCTGCAGAGTTTTCATTATTTAAGCACCTCCATATAATGTGTGAATGCCTTCAGCAAGGTATTCTTTTATCCATGCCATTACTTCCGGCAGATTAAAGGGGACATCTTCACCCAATGTCCTCCTGATTTCCCTTGTATCAAATCTAAACTCGCGGGCATCCACCCTGTGCAAGTATAAAAAGTTGATATTTTCGTTGCATATAACGCTCGTATAAACAGTTTGCGCTATGTCGCCTAACGGCGGACAATCCCAATGCGAAAGCTTGTATCCCGCTTGAATGCAGGTCCCCTCCCCCAGCTTTGAGGTGAGACTAAACATGCCCCCTGCTGCTTCCGCACTCGCTTTAAACATGGGTATCCCCAAGCCTACCTTTCTGGTAGTACGGCTGGTCGCGTATGGGTTTTCAACTCGCTTACGCAGTTGCTCATCCATTCCGCAGCCATTGTCTGAAACAGAAACAAGCAGCTTGTCGCATTCATGCGAAATTTCGATACAAATCTCAATGAACGAGGCCTGTGCCGCAATCGAATTCTGAATTATATCCAATACATGAAGGGAAATCTCCTTCATCATCATGGTAATTCAGCCTTTCTGGCGGTACTTGTCAATTATACCATGTATTAAATCAGTCGTTAATCTGCCATATACCTCGCCGTCAATCATCATAGCAGGTGCAAGACCGCAGCAGCCAATACAGCGAGTCGCTTCAAGCGTAAAAAGCCTGTCGTTTGTCGTACAGCCCGGTTCAATTTCAAGCTCTTTTTGTAATTCTTCAAAAATCTTGGCTCCTCCACGCACATAGCAGGCAGTGCCCATGCACATGCTTACCGTGTGCCGCCCCCTCGGACTAAGGGTAAACTGAGAATAGAAAGTAGCTATGCCGTAAATTTTGGTAACAGGTTCGCCGGTTTTTTGGGAAATGTAATGCTGCACATCTTCGCTTATACATCCGCATACTTCCTGAGCGTGCTGCATAATAGGCAATAGCCCTCCCTGTTCACCCTTCCATTGTTCTATTACAGAATCAAGCAGAGAAAGATCGCACTTATGGGTGCTGCATACTGTGGACATAAACATCTACCTCCATATCCAATCGGCTTAGGCAAGCCGAAAGCAGACAAGATTGACACATATTTATCATGCCACAGCAATTGTAGCATAAGCTGCACTTAAATAACAGACTTTATGCCAATTTATAAACTATATATTTATTTGTCTTATGCGCTGTTTCTATATGGTTTTAATACAGATTGTGTCTGTTACTAACGACTGCATTAGGGTATCGTGCGCTTCAATCGGAACTTGCGCAACTACCTGAAATGAAAAACAAAACCCTATGCGCATTGCACCTGTTTTCTTAAGAAACCTGTCGTAATATCCAGCACCACGGCCTAGCCTGCCGCCATTTGCATCAAACGCCAGCCCAGGGATTATTGCTAAATCAAAGTCCCCAGGCGCTATAAGCCTTGAGCGAGCCGGGTTTGGCATTTTCAAACCCAGCACGCCTGTCTCCCATGCGTCGCTATCTGCTGGTTCAAGCGCAACCATGTTTGAACTACCCATAATATAGGGATAGGCTATTCTTTTACCGTCGCTGATAGCTTTGTTGATGATATCTTCAGTGTCAGCTTCGTGTGTCATTGCTCTGTAGCAAAAGATAAGCTTTGAAAGCTTGTAAGCAGGATGCTCAAACATCTTAAGGCATGCAGCTTCAGATTTAGCTTTAACTCCCTCAACATCCATTGAGCGAAGTTCATTTTGCATGAGTTTGCGAAGCGCTGCCTTTTGTATGCTTATATCATTGTTTGATGGCATAACTCATTCCACCAGAATTGCCTGAGCAATTGCAAGCGTTTTTATATGCGAAATGCTAAGATGAATAGTGCTTCCGCCCATCTTCTGCATCCGTTCTTTTGCCGCATCCCTAAGCTCTACATAGGGCTGTCCTGATTCAGTATGCATTATCTCTATATTCCGCCAGCTTATTCCGTTAAACCCTGCTGCTAACGCTTTGGCTGTTGCTTCTTTTGCTGCAAAGATTCCCGCTAAAGTCTGAGCATCCTGGTTGCGCTGCTTATAATACGTTACTTCGTTTTCTGTAAAAACGCGCTCGAGAAATGCCTGCTGTGAGGCTGCGCGCCGAATTCTTTCGACTTCTATAACATCAATCCCCGTACCTACAACCATGCAAATCCTCCATTTTTGGTTACAGTGTATTGTAGCTTTATATGTGCGGATTTGTCAATCCTGCTTCAGTCAGCTTATTTGCTGCACGCGCAGCATCTTCTACCGCAAACGCCATTACTTCTGCAGCAGCAGAATATAACTGAAGCAGAGAATCTGTTTTAACCTTTGAAGTTGAAATCGAAAATATCGTATCTCCATCCATACAGGTATGCACAGGTCTTATAGAAAGTGCAAACCCGTTATGGGCTTGGGCAGCAAGTTTATTCGCCTGTTCGCGCGTTAAAACTGCATTTGTTGCAATAATCCCTAAGGTCGTATTATTAAACGCTGCTGCAGAAGGAAGTTCAGACAGCTTGTCAATACAGGGTGTAATCCTGCCATTTATTTGCGCACCAGCTATAAATCTTCCAGTACGGTGTTCATAAACATCACCAAATGCATTAACAACAACTAAGGCAGCCAAGCAAACGCCTAAAGAGAGCTCCACAAAGCTTGAGCCGAACCCGCCCAACATTGCATGCTGCATGCCAAAAGCCTTCCCTATGGTTGCGCCGGCACCTGCCCCTACTCTGCCTCTTAGTTTAGCGCTATCTGTGGCTGCCTCGCAGGCTGCATAGCCTTCAAGCCTGCCTGGGCGTACTGAAGCATCACCAACGCCTAAATCAAACAGTACTGCAGAGGGCACAATGGGCACAACCCCGACGCCTACATCAAGGCCAATTCGGTTTTCCTCCAAGTATTGCATAGCGCCTGATGCAGCATCAAGCCCGTATGCACTTCCCCCAGAAAGCATTATTGCATGCACGCACTCAACAAGATTATAGCCCCTAAGAAGATCCGTTTCCCGGGTGCCTGGTGCCGCCCCCCGCACATCCACGCCTGCCACAGCTCCCGGGCATATAATTGCCGTACAACCTGTTTGTGCCTTATAATTCGTCCAGTGACCTACCCGTATTGGATCAAGGCATGTTATGCCGCGCTGCATTAATATCCCCCCTGTAACAGCCTGAAAAGCCCTACCTGCAAAGCATACAATACTTTGAACAAAGTTGCATCCTTAACCAGGCTTGCCTTAGTTCTTTACGCTAAGTATATACAATTTTTCATATTGCACAAACTATTCTGTAAGTATTGACAATAAGATTACAGAAAATAAGCCTAAAAGAATTGCCACCTTTAGGTGGCAATTCTGGTGGGCCGTCAGGGGATCGAACCCGGGACACCCTGATTAAGAGTCAGGTGCTCTACCAACTGAGCTAACGGCCCATTATTGGAGCGGGAAACGAGATTCGAACTCGCGACC
>JAKJBL010000085.1 GCA_022707005.1 Bacillota bacterium
AAACCTTAGTCTACAAGATTTCGAAGCGTTATGCTTCTCTATTTTTCTCCCTTACCCCAATCTTTAGTGTAGAGCCAAAAAATAAAGCAAACTTTCACTTTTAATAATTTAATTAAACAGCCTTCGGGCTGTTTTTTTTACTTAAGCTGAATGATTTTTAATCCGCGCTATCAGTCAGGCGGCTTGTTTTTTAGGCTTAGCTTAGCGCTTTGGGCTTTCGTTCAGCGCTAAGAAATAGGCAGGCAGAAGCTCTATTGATGCTGCGTCAAATCTTATAAGGCAGTCGTCCCTCATTTTTGCAAGCTCTCTTGATAGGGATGTTCTTTGCACGCCGAGCCTTTCAGACAGCGCTTTCTTTGACATGCTTAGCTTAATAATGTTGGAGTTTTGCTTTTTCCGCTCATATTCGAGATAGCTTATAATGCTCTTACGGATAGTTGTAAACACATAATGCTTTATTCTCTCACCGAGGATAACCGTATGGTCTGCGGTATACTCAAGATAGCTTCTTAAAAACTTATGGTTTTCGAGGAACAGCTTAAACAGCCTGCTTTCTGTAATTTCTAAAATGCTCGCTGGCTGCTTTGCGGTAACTGTCATTGGATAATATGGGTTTTTTGAAAACATGAGGTTCCCGCCAAGCAAATCGCCGCTGAAAAACTCCGCAATCGTCATAAGGTTGCCCGCTTCGTCAATCCGCTCAATGGCAACGCTCCCGGAAAGTATAATTTCAAGCTTTGAGCAAATATCGCCTGCAAAGTGGACTGCCGCGTTTTTCCCATACGCGTTTACCTTAAAGCTGCCATCTGCTAAATACGCCTTTGCTTCATTTATGTTTATTGAGTTAAAAAGCTCTATTTCGTGCATCAGGCTTAAATAATTCTTCATAGCCCCGCTCCTTAATCTGTCGCATCGGTAACTGCCTTTTTGCAACAATATCACTGCAATAAAAGTAAATCAAGCAGGGGATTAACTACACATAAGTCTTTAATAGCTAATGCCTGCTCTAAAAATCGCGGGCAGTTCAATAATTGCGTTATGCATAGTATAATTCTACCTATACTGGGCTGAGGCTAAATAATCGCAGCCCTTTATCATTTCCCGGGCAATGTAAAGCTTCACTCTATAAGCTTTTAGCGCGTATGCGGCCAAATGTCTCTTAGGTACTATGCAAAGCGCAAAGCGCATATATTTAACCACATTTAGGCTAAGCTTCTTTAAGGCAGGGTTCAAGATGCACGAATTTGGAGTCTTTATGAAATCCCCGCCACTTTTTGCAATAAAGGCACAAATAAATGCCAAGCTTATGCCTTAATATTTTGGGGCATTAAGCTAAACCGGCCGGGCAATTAAGCTGCAGCATGCTTAAATATAAGCAAAACAGCGTAAGAAAGGGGTAAATCCTTTGGAAGAAAACTTAGAAACACCTTCAGCGCTTGCAAACATGCCGCTGCATGAATTTATAAACCTGCCGAATGTAACAAGCTTTGTTGCGCCTGACTGCGTGCGCTTAAGGGTCTTTGTGCACAACAGCCCCTATGCGCGCATAGGGACTTTGCTACCGGGCGGGCATGTTGTAGGCTATGTGTTTGAGGATAAGCTTGAACAGCTTGTGCTCGAACTTCAAGAAAGCTTTATTGGCATTCGCCCATCATTATTTGCCCTGCTTGACAGGCAAAGTTTAGCGAGCGCCTCTATTTTGCAGGTGCAGCAGCTCCCCAATATAAATTTAAGGGGCGAGGGCGTACTTCTCGGCTTTGTGGATACCGGCATAGATTATATGCACCCCGCGTTTTTATATGAAGATGGCACAAGCAAAATTCAATATATTTGGGATCAGACTATTTTCGGCGATTTCCCGCCTGAAATGCATTTTGGTTCTGTATATTCTAAAGCGCAAATTGACGAAGCCTTAGCTTCGGATGACCCGCTCTCAATAGTACCTGAGCAGGATACAAACGGGCACGGCACATATTTAGCCTCATTAGCAGGAGGTAGAGAAAATAACGAGTTTTTAGGCGCAGCGCCTGATTCTGAGATTATCGCGGTAAAGCTTAAACCGGCAAGCCAGTTTATGCTTAATCAATCTGTTGCGCCCTCAGGTACAACCGACCTTTTTGCAAGCGATGACATCATGCTTGGCATAATGTTCATTTTAGATAAGGCAGATGCTCTTAACCGCCCTGTTGCAATTTGTATGGGGCTTGGCTCAAACTTTGGCGGGCACGCCGGTCTTTCTGTTATAGAAGAATTTATAAGCCATGTAAACAGCAGGCGGGGCGCTGTCGTATGCACAGCTGCTGGCAATGAGGCAAACGCCCGCCACCATAATAGCGGAAGAATTCCATCAACAGGCGAAACACAGACAATTGAAGTTGTAGTAGGCGAAAATGTGGGCGCGTTTGCGGTTTATATTTGGAACTCCCCGCTTGACAGTATTTCTGCTGCTGTAGAAAGCCCTGCAGGGCAGCTTACACAAAGAGTTGCGTTTGAAGCGAATGTGACCTTTCAAAGGTCGCTTGTGCTTGAACGCGCTGTAGTTACTGTAGGGTATTTTCTTTTGACGGACCATTTAATATTTGTGCAGGTAAATGACCCAACACCCGGAATTTGGCGGATAATTCTTCGAGGCGATGAAATAAGCAGCGGCGAATATCACGCATGGCTGCCTATTACAGGCATGATTGACCCCAATGTTGAGTTTGCCACACCTGACCCGAATTTTACTGTTGTTATACCTGCTACTGCGCTTGGCAACATTGTATGCGGGGCGTACGACAGCCATGATAACAGCTTATATGTAGCCTCATCCTGGGGGCCTTCGCGTGTCCCTAGAATAGTGCCCGATTTAGTTGCGCCCGGCGTAAATGTAGGCGGCGCTGTACCGGGCGGGCATGGCGTATTTTCGGGAACAAGCGCTGCAGCTGCAATTACAACAGGCGCAAGCGCAATTTTGCTCCAATGGGGTATTGTAGAGGGGCATGAGTTTTATATGAATGCAGCGCGCGTGCGCGCGCTCCTTGTTGCGGGGTGCGACCGCCTGCCAAACATACAGTACCCTAATGTGCAGTGGGGCTATGGCAGCCTTAACTTATTGAACAGCTTTAGAGTCCTTACGCTTTAAGCGTAAGCGGCAGGCAGGAAAGGGGCACAGCTTTGGAGGACTTCGGCTTTTCTAATACTCAGCAGGCGCTTTTAGACATGCCTCTGTCTGAGTTTATAAACCTGCCGAATGTAACGAGCTTCCACGCGCCGGATAGCGTGCGCTTAAGAGCGCTTGCGCAAAACAACCCCTATATGCGCATAGGCACAGTGCTTTCAGGCGGCTATGTCATAGGCTATGCTGTAGAAGAAATGTTCGACCTATTCGTGCTCGAACTTGGGGAAAGTCTTATAGGTGTGCACCCTACTTTGTTAACTCTCCTTGACAGGCAAAGCTTAGAGAGCGCCTCAATTTTGCAGGTGCAGCAGCTGCCCAATATAAATTTAAGGGGCGAGGGCGTTTTGCTCGGCTTCGTTGATACAGGCATTGATTATATGCATCCCGCGTTTTTATATGAAGATGGCACTAGTAAAATTCAATATATTTGGGATCAGACTGTTTTAGGGGACTTCCCTCCTGATATGCAGTTTGGCTCTGTATATTCTAAAGCACAAATTGACGAAGCCTTAGCTACGGATAACCCGCTTTCAATTGTCCCTGAGCAGGATTTTAACGGGCACGGCACGTTTATAGCTTCTGTTGCAGGCGGAAGAGAAAATAACAACTATATAGGCGCAGCGCCTGATGCACAAATAATCGCAGTAAAGCTCAAGCCTGCAAATCAGTTTCAGCGCAGCCAAACAGCCGCACCTGCTGATAACGATGCTATTTTCGCAAGCGATACTGTAATGCTTGGCATAGAATTCATTTTGGACAAAGCAGATGCTCTTAACCGCCCTGTTGCCATTTGCATACAGGCTTATCGCTTATTGAAGAGTACATAAGCTACGTTAACACAAGGCGGGGCGTTGTGGTATGCACTGCTGCAGGCAATGAAGCAAACGCCCGCCACCATACGAGCGGGACAATTCTATCATCAGGCGGTATGGAAACAATTGAGGTTGTAGCAGGCGAAAATGTCAGCACTTTAGTAGTTTACATTTGGAATTCGCCGCTTGATAGCATATCCGCTTCTGTAGAGAGCCCTGCAGGGCAGATAATACATAGAATCCCGTTTGAGGCAAACACAGTTTTCCAAAGGTCGCTTGCGCTTGAACGGTCTATGGTTAGTATTGGGTATTTTCTTTTAAGAGACCATTTGATTCTTATTAAAATTACAGACCCTACCCCAGGTATTTGGAGGATAATTTTGCAGGGCGAAGTAATAGCAAATGGCGAATTTCACGCCTGGCTGCCAATTACGGGCATTGCAGACCCTAATGTTGAGTTTGCAAGCCCTGACCCGGACTATACGGTTGTTATACCTGCAACTGCAGTAGGCTCCCTTGTTTGTGGCGCATACGACAGCAGGGACAACAGCCTTTATATAGCCTCCTCATGGGGGCCTACAAGGGTGCCGAGGCTTGCGCCCGACTTTACAGCGCCGGGCGTAAATGTAGGAGGCGCAGTGCCCGGCGGCGGGCATGGCGTTTTTACGGGAACAAGCGTAGCAGCTGCAATTACAACAGGCGCAAGCGCAATTTTGCTCCAGTGGGGCATTGTAGACGGGCATGAGTTTTTTATGAACTCTGCGCGCATACGTGCGCTGCTTATAAGGGGCTGCGACCGCCACCCGAACATCCAATACCCTA
>JAKJBL010000086.1 GCA_022707005.1 Bacillota bacterium
TAAATGTCGTATATTGAGTGGTCAAGCCAAATGCCCTTTGCGCGCGTAGGCGATTTTTGGAGCACAAGCAGGTATTCGCATGAACGCCTTGTGCGATACCCCATGCCGAGGCGCTCCTTATTCCAGACAAGCATATCGACTATGTTAAACTCAGTGCCGCAAAGCCAGGGTGAAATACCCTCGCAAAGGTGGAATTTATCAACCCATAAAAACAGGTGCCCGCTTTGCCTTATGCAGCAATTAAGCCCAAGTATAAAGCTGCGGATTATTTCAAAGCTCATTTGCTTTAGCGCTGCGCGCTTTTTGCCGCGGGTAATGCCTTCGTTGCCGTATAAAAGCTTATCAAGCACGCCCCTATACTGCGGGTCGAAAAAAGCGGCTGCAATGCTTCCCTTTTTAACAGCTGAAAGAAGCTCGCGGCCATCCGCAATGTTTTGGGCATTGGGTATAAACTTTGCTCCGTTTATAAGCGGCGGCTCTATGTAAGATGAATGAGTTAAATCCATAGCTGTATTGTAGCACAATGCGTTTAATAAAGCGCTTGCGTTTAAAAGCATGCTGTGCTAAAATGCATGAAACTAAGTTTTCTGCGATGACGGAGTCGGGCAGCTAAAAGACATATACAGAGAACGCCGCCATTTAGGCTGGAAGCGGCGTATGCGCTTTTTTCAAGACCCTTTCCCTCCTAAGAGCAGCTTCGGTGAAGCCATGAGGTGTGTAGTCGAACGCGGGTAAGCCCGTTACAGCGGATAAAGGCTTTGTATTTGCAAAGCAAACCAGGGTGGTACCACGCAGCATAGCGCTTCGTCCCTTTTTAGGGCGGAGCGCTTTTTTTATTTTCAGGAGGTAGGCTATGCTTGAAAGACTTAAAGAAATACGCCTTGAGGCAGCAGAACGCCTCGAAGCGTGCAAAGACGAGGCAGAGCTTGAGGCGCTTAATGTAAGCGTTTTAGGCAGGAGCGGAGCGCTTACAGAGGTGCTTCGCGCAATGGGCGCAATGCACAAAACCAAGCGCGCTGAAGTCGGGCAGGCTGCAAACGCGCTAAAGCGCGAGCTTGAAGAAAAAATCGCAGCAAAACGCAAAGCGCTCTCTTTGCGCTTAGCAGAGCTAAAGCTCTTAAAAGAGACGCTCGATATTACTGAGCCGGGCAGGCTTTTGTGCAAACGGGGCAGGCTCCACCCTATGACGCTTGCATACCGCGAAATCCGCGATGCGCTTGTTGGCATGGGCTTTATACCCTTTGACGGGCCTGAGGTCGAGCTTGACGAGTATTGCTTTACTCTGCTCAACATACCGCCAGGCCACCCTGCGCGCGATGTACAGGACACCTTTTATATTAACGAGAGCGTTGTGCTAAGACCCCACACGTCACCATGCCAAATTCGTTCGCTAAAGCAGCTTGAGCCGCCGTTTCGCGTTGTAATCCCGGGCAGGTGCTTTCGGGTAGACGAGCCTGACGCGAGCCATTCGCCCGTGTTTATGCAAATGGAAGGGCTTGTGGTAGACAGGCACATAACTCTTTCAGACCTTAAGGGCACGCTTGAAACTTTTGCGCACGCAGTTTTTGGCGAGGATGTTAAAACGCGCTTTAGGCCAAGCTATTTCCCGTTTACTGAGCCTTCCGCAGAAATGGATATTTCATGCACAATTTGCAAAGGTAAGGGCTGCCGCGTCTGCAAAGGCAGCGGCTGGCTCGAGATACTCGGCTCAGGCGTTACAAACCCGCATGTAATAGAAAACTGCGGCTTAGACCCGCATGAGTGGAGCGCGTTCGCCTTTGGTCTTGGAGTTGACAGGGTTGCGAGCCTTAAATACGGCATACCTGACATCAGGCTCCAGTATGAAAACGACGCACGCTTTTTAAGCCAGTTTTAGGCTTGTAGCAAAATAATATCGCCTTTTAAGAAGGAGGAACTAAAATGAAGCTGCCTTTGAAATGGCTTAAAGAATATGTTGAATATGATGTGACGCACGAGGAGTTCGCCAAAAAGCTTATGTGGCGCGGCTTTGAGGTTGAAGAAATAAGCCCTGAGCTTAAAAATGTCACAGGCGTTGTAGTTTCGCGCGTAAAAAGCGTTGTGCAGCACCCTGAAGCGCAAAAGCTAAAAGTCTGCAAGGTAGACTCGGGCGGCGGCAGCCTGCATACAATAGTCTGCGGCGCGCCCAATGTAAGGGAAGGGATGCTTGCGCCTTTGGCGCTCCCGGGAGCGAAGCTCCCAGGCAATGTTGAAATAACGCCTGTGCTCATGCGCGGAATAGAAAGCTCCGGCATGCTCTGCTCCGGCGCTGAGCTTGGCATAACAGACGCAGAATACGAAGGCGCTGACTTTGACGGGCTGCTTGAGCTTAAGGGCGAGCACGCTCTTGGAACACCTATTGCAGATGCGCTCGGGCTTAATGATGTAATTTTCAACATTGAGCTTACGGCAAACAGACCTGACTGCCAGAGCATTATAGGGATGTGCCGCGAGGCTGCCTCAGCATTGGGCAAGCCCTTTAACGAACCTGTAATAAAACAAGTTGAAGGCACAGGCGATGAAAGCGGCTATGCTAAAGTAACGGTCGAAAACACAACCCTATGCCCGCGCTATGCCTGCCGCGTAGTAAAGGATATACGCATTGAGCCTTCGCCGAAGTGGATGCAGCAGAAGCTTCGCTCAGTCGGCCTAAGGCCAATAAACAATATTGTGGATATAACAAACTTTGTAATGGTAGAATACGGCCACCCAATGCACGCGTTTGACCTTGAATATGTTACAGACGGGCATATAGTAGTTAGAAACGCGTATGAGGGCGAGGTTGTAAAAACCCTTGACAGCAAAGAGCGGCAGGTCGACCCTTCAATGCTTTTAATTGCTGACCCAAAACGCGGAGTAGGCATAGCAGGCGTAATGGGCGGCGAAAACTCAGAGATTAAGCCTGAAACAGAGGCTATCCTCTTTGAGGCTGCCGTATTCTTAGGGAGCAATATCCGCGCAACAGCAAGAAAGCTAAGGCATATAACTGATGCTGCAGCAAGGTTTATTAAGGGCGTTGAGCCTGTTGGCGCAGAAAAGGCGCTTATGCGCGCAATGGAGCTTGTTGATGAGCTTAAAGCAGGCGTTATAGTAGGCAAAACAATCGATGTATGCGCTGCAGATTTAGCAGAACGTGTAATAAATGTTGATGCAAAGCATATAAACCGAATTCTTAATACCGAATTTTCACCTGAAGAAATGGCTGCAATGCTAAAATCAGTAGGGCTTATAACTAGCGTAAACGGGCATACGCTAAATGTTAAAGTGCCCCATTACCGCACAGACATTGAAAGCGGGCTTGAAGGTGACTGGGATATTGCTGAAGAAGTCGCGCGCATTTACGGCTATTACAACATTGAGCCAACTCTTATGGCAGGCAATACATTCCGCGGCAGGCTTACACCCCCATTTTTGCTTGAGGACAAAATAAAAGACACACTCGCTGCGCTTGGCGCATACGAAATGTATAACTATAACTTCATAAGCCCTGAGACGCTTTTAAGCCTTAAGCTTGCTCAAGGCGATGAAAAGCAGCTTGCCGTAAGGATTCAAAACCCTTTTGGCGAGGACCAGAGCCTGATGCGCACAACGCTTATACCCGGTATGCTTAAGTCCGCGGCGCTCAACCTCAACCGCCGCACAGGGCATGGCCGCTTTTTTGAAGTAGGCAATGCGCATTTTGACAATGACCCTGTTTTAGCAGAGGAGCGCAAGCTTATCGGGCTGTGCTTCTTCTTAAACGGGGAAGATTTTTATACAATAAAGGGCGCAGTTGAATATCTTGCGGACAGCCTCGGCATAGGCGAGCTTCGCTTTGAGGCAGGCAGCGGCCCTTACCTGCACAAAGGAAGAAGCGCAAGGGTATATGCGGGCGAAACTTATCTTGGGGAGCTTGGCGAAGTTGAAGCGGATGTTGCAGGCGCCTTTGATGTGCATATAAGGCTTCTTGTTGCAGAGCTTTCATTTGAGGCGCTCTTTAAGCTTTACAGGCGCGAGCGCACATACAGGCAGCTGCCGCGCTACCCTGTTGTTGAAAGAGACCTTGCGCTTATTGCTGATGAAGATGTCAGCGCAAACTCGCTAAAGCTGGCAATTGAAGAGTCAAACCTGCCTCTTGGCGTACTTGTTGAAAATGTCGCGCTTTTTGATGTATTTAGAGGAGAGACAGTTCCTAAAGGCAAAAAGAGCATGGCTTATTCGTTTACGCTTAGAAGCGCTGAGCGCACGCTTGACGAGGCGGACATTGCTGGCGCAATAACTGCGATTTTAGCTGCGCTAAAGAGCACTGGCGCTGTATTAAGAGAATAAGCCGAAGAAAGGTTATAATAAAAAGCGGGCAACCGCTTTTTTATTTTAGCTCAAGCCGCAAAAGGCTTTTAAACTTCGTATATTCGCCGAACTAGCAAAGCTCTATTGTGCCTGTTGGGCCGTTTCTGTGCTTTGCAATGTTGACTTCTGCAATGTTTTGAACATCCTCGTCATAAACC
>JAKJBL010000087.1 GCA_022707005.1 Bacillota bacterium
CGGGCCGCGTGTTTACGGCTACAGCTCAACATATCTCAATGGTGAACTGACCGCAAGGCTTACGCTCGCGGATATGAAGGAGGCGGGAAAATGAATGACTTCAAGTTTCATGTTAAGCCCATTGGGCTCTTTGACATGCTGCATTTTAAGAAAATGGTGCCTGCACGCCAGAAAGCGCTTGCCGAAGGTTCACTCGAATGTATAACTGCAAAGCGGGGCGCAAACAAGCTTGCCGCACTTTTCCACCCTGCTAAGCAGGTGCTGACAATATCGGAAATTTACAGTCACGGTGAAAATGCCAAAACATACTTATTTTCGGGCGAAGGCCTTGCGCCGTTTCGCGCAGGCCAATATCTTTCGTTCAAGCTAAAAATCGGCGGCGCTGTGCTTACAAGGCCATACTCCATAACAAGCTCCCCAAAAGAGGCGTATGAAGGGAAGTACACAATCACAGTTAAGCGTGCTGAAGGAGGGTTTGCCTCAGGCTGGATTCTTGATAATTGGAAGGTAGGCGACAAGGTCACTTGCAGCGGTCCTGAGGGCATCTTCTATTATGAGCCGCTTAGGGATGCAAAGCATGTTATAGCCCTTGCAGGCGGGTGCGGAATTACGCCTTTCATTTCTATGGCAGCTGCAATCCGCGATGGATTTGAGGATTTTAAGCTGACCATTCTTTACGGAAGCCGCAAGGAAGAAGATATTTTGCATAAAGCTGAACTAGAAGAAATTGCAAAGGCAACGGATAAAGTAAATATAATAAATATTCTAAGCGACGAGCAAAAAGAAGGCTATGCGCATGGATTCATTACAGCTCAACGCATAAAAGAAGCTGCAGGCAATGAGCAGTGCAGCCTGTTTGTCTGCGGGCCCTGCGCAATGTATGAGTTCTTAGAGCGTGAACTAAATGTACTTGGGTATGAAAGAAAATTCATAAGGCGCGAGGTCTATGTTGCGCCCCAGTCACCTAAAGGCATACCCGGGTATGAAGGGGATTTATCTAAGGAGCTTACGCTTACAGTCCGCATTTACGGTAATATTCATAAGATACCCATGAGTGCCAACGAAACCGTGCTTGTTGCGCTTGAGCGCAGCGGCATAGACGCCCCAAGCAAGTGCCGCGGCGGTGAGTGCGGGTTCTGCAGGAGCAGGCTTGAGAAAGGGGATGTGTTTGTACCCAAAACCCTCGACTATCGCAGGATGGCAGATGCTGCTTCAGGCTATATACACCCATGCAGCTGCTACCCCCTTACCGACCTTGCAATAGAAATCTGGCCTGAATAAGGGTTAATTGCACAAAAAGCCCCTGCACCTTTGAGCAGGGGCTTTTTCAATACGCCAGGTTTCCAGTATGGGCATACGGGGCTTCTGTTTTTGCCTTTATGTGCAGCCAAAGACTATTACAGGTTTATTTTTACTGCATTATACATTGCTTGGAATATGCCATCTTCGAGTTCAGTAAAAGTAGCGTTGTATGGATAATCATTTATGGCGAACATAATATCGGGTGTGTCGACCTTTGTGCGCCTTTCGAATTTTATTTCAAGCCGTTCAAGCTCTGATACTAAAGCTTCTTCTGCATTAAAGCCGCCCTTTCTTATAAAATATACAAGATGCCACCCAGTAACGTCAACATACGCTTCAAGCGTCAAAACCCGGTTATTGCCTTTTTCAATGTCTACATAAAAACTTGAATACAAATATACTTCTACGGCTGGGTTATAGCACGATTCTTTATAAACAAAATGCTTTCTGAATTCGCTAAGGTCTATATTGCTTCTAAGATCCTTTGTTTTTGCCTGCATAAACTTCTTTAGTTTAAGCATTTTACTAAACAGCATATCAATTGCTTCAGTATTTTCGTTGTAGAATTTAAGATATTTTTCAAGCTCGGGGTTATCTTTTATATGTTCAGCATAAGAATCTTTGAAAAGTCCCGCTTTTTGATATAGGGCAAATATTGCCTCAGGGTTTCCCTGGTAGAATTCTTTTAGCTGATTATCAACTACACTCTCGCTGCTTTCCATTTCAAAAGATTTGCCCACATTGGCTCTAAGATAATCCAAGTATGCATCATTTTGCAGTGATACGAAATCAGATTGATTAGCCATTTAAGTTTCCTCCTAGAAATTGTAATAGGTTTATTCTTCAACCGTGTTGCACGGGTTTTCGACTATTGCAAGGCTTCTTAATAGGAGAATTACAGGCATATATTCACAAGCTGACAGCCTGTTATAAGCGGCAGTTGAAGCAAAATTCTTGGTACAGAGGGATTTGCCGGAAAAGGCGTAAATAACAGACTTTCCAGCGTAATAATAAATGCTTAAGTATATAGTGAAACTAACTGACACAAGAGGAATTACTTTATATACTATACATAAAATTAGGCAAAATGTCAAGATTATCAGAAAACTGTGCCTTGGCTCAGAGGTTAGCAACAGTCCGAGGCTTTTGGCAGCTGCGCATAAAAACAGGGGCAGCCGTTCGGTTGCCCCCTTTGGGTAAAACGCGGCAAATGCACTTATCGTATATTCATTAAATAAACAGGTTGACGTTTGACTCCTCAGCATCTGCAAGGTAGGTTCCAACGCCTGCATAATCAATATCTTCTAAGAGCTCTTCCTTCCTAATGCCCATAACATCCATACTCATTGTGCAGGCTACGATTTTTACGCCGTTTTCCTGCGCTTTTTTAATGAGCTCTTCAAGCGAAGATACGTTCTTTTTCTTCATTATGCCCCGCATCATGGATGTTCCCATACCCATCATATTCATTTTGGAGAGCTTGAGCTTTTCTGTGCCGCGCGGCATCATTGCACCGAACATAGACTCTATAAAAGACTTATCAACCTTAACTTTGTTATGCCTTCTAAGCACATTAAGCCCCCAGAAGGTGAAGAACATTGTTACAGGCCGCCCCATTGAGGCTGCTCCGTTTGCAATAATAAAGGCTGCTAAGACTTTATCAAGGTCGCCGGAGAAAACAATTATCGTCTTGCCGTCAACACCAGTCTGCTCCTTTGCAAGCTGGCTGAGCTTTGTATACTCAACATCGCCCTTTTGCACAACTGCGACATACTCCCCGTCTCTTGTTTCATTTGAGACCAGGGTGTTGCCGGTTCTGCGCGTCCAGGCTGCAATATCGCGTGCAAAGCCCGGGTCTGAGGCGCTTACCTCAATCATTTCGCCAAGCGCAAGGTCTTTCATTGCCTCAAAGACTTTCATAATCGGGCCCGGGCACTGCATGCCGGTACAGTCAAGGCGGGTTCTAAGCTGCACTTTTGGCAGCAATACATTGCCGTAATCGTCAACAGGTAAAGCAGTCATAGGTGTCACTTCGCTTTCTTTATAGTGTATTGACTGATAGTATCTTGTGCCGCTTGGGTAAACCTTAACATTTTTAAACCCATTTTCCATAAGTATGCGCGCTGCATTATATGAGCGCACGCCGATTGTGCAGAAGGTTACAATTTCGCTGTTTTTGTCAAGCTCATTCAAGCGTTCCCTAAGCTGCCCGTGCGGGATATGCGTATATTTTGGCAGCTCGTAAATTGCTAACTCTGCGTCTTCGCGTATGTCGAGCGCAACTATACCCTCTGAAGTTACGTCAAGGTCCCACGGCGCGAATACGACTTTGCCGGTTAAAACATTTTCAGCTACAAAGCCTGCCATGTTTACAGGGTCTTTTGCAGATGAATATGGGGGCGCATACGCAAGTTCAAGCCTTTTTAAATCGCGCACAGATGCGTTGAGCCTTATTGCAACTGCAAGCGTTCCAATATGCTTGTCAACGCCTTCGCCGCCAACAATCTGAGCGCCGTAAAGCTTTTGCCCATCCTTTGAGAATATAAGCTTTATATGCATGGGTATAGCGCCAGGATAGTAAGACGCGTGGGAGTTCTGTGTGATTATGAGCGTTTCATAGTCCGTTCCCTTAGTTAGACCATTGCGTATAAGCGTTTTTTCGTTTTGACCTGTTGAGGCAGCTGCCATTTCAAAAACCTTGGCAATCGATGTGCCCTGCGTGCCGTCGTATTTCTCGCTGCCGCCCGCAATATTGTCCGCTGCAATGCGCCCCTGCTTATTGGCAGGCCCTGCAAGCGGTATGTGCCGTTTGTCCTTCGTCAGGAATTCGTCGATTTCCACCACGTCGCCGACTGCGTAAATGTCCGGATCGCTGGTCAACATGCGGTCATCAACTGCGACCGTTCCGCGGAAGCCGAGTTCAAGCCCACATCCGACTGCAAGGGCGTTTTCAGGAACCACTCCCGTACATACCAAAACCATATCGGCATCCAAGGCACCCTTGCTATAAGAAAGGAGCATGCAGTTGCCCTTGTCTTCGATAACGGACGCTTGGCAGCCAAGCTGGAGGTCCACGCCAAGCTGGCGTATGTGGTCTTCCACTATATGGGCCATTTCTATGTCCAAAGGCGCTATGATGTGGTCAGCCATCTCTAGTACGGTGACATCCAACCCCTTGTTATGAAGGTTCTCGGCAAGC
>JAKJBL010000088.1 GCA_022707005.1 Bacillota bacterium
GCGCTTTTAATAGTCACAGGCAACCTTGCGCAAGCCCAGGCAAAGTTCAACAGGCACACTCAAATAGAACAGGAGCAGGAATGAACGCGGAACACCCGCTTTTGCATGCGCTATTAAAAGCGCCCGAATATATTAGGCTAAATGAAATTCTAAGCAATGGCGAAGGGCCTGTTTCTGTTTTCGGTCTTTTTGAGGCGCATTGCAGCCATGTGTTTGCTGCGCTTTGCCAAAAGCGCAGCGGGCTTTTAATTGCGCCCTCTGAGCAGGAGGCGCGAAGGCTCTATGAGTTGACCTCTTCCTTTATAAGCAGCGCTGCGCTTTTTCCTGCAGCTGAAATCGCGCTTGTGCACGCATACGCCTCAGCAGGCGAAACCTCAAAAACGCGTCTGGCATCGCTCATGCGTCTTGTGCTTGGCGAGCCTGCAGCAATAATAACATCAGTTGATGCGCTTATGCAGCGCCTTGCGCCCAAAGAAGTGCTGAAAAACGCGGTGCAGGTGCTTCGCCTGGGCGAAGCCCGCCCTCAGCGACCGCTTTTTGCACAACTTGTTCGTGCGGGCTATGAACCGGTAGAGCTTGTAGAAGGCCCGGGGCAGGTGGCTCTTCGCGGCGATATTCTTGATATTTACCCTTCGCATGGCACAGGCCCGTACAGGCTTGAATATTTTGATGATGAGCTTGACAGGCTAAGCGTATTTGACCCTTCAAGCCAGCGCTCAATTGAGAAGGTCTCTCAAGTGCTGCTGCCGCCTGCTACAGAGGTGCCGCAGGACGAGGCTGCAATAAAGCGCGCTATTAAGGCGCTGCTTAATGCAAACGGCTTTGACGCGCAGCAGCTTGCCCTTTCGGGCGGGCATGCCTGCCCTGCGCCTGAAGCGCTTCTTACTGTGCTTTATGAAGGCAGATATTCACTTTTTGACTATTTGCCAAAAGATGCGCCGGTTTTGGTTTATGAGCCAAGCAGAGCGGAAGATACGGCAGCTTTAGCGCAAAGGGTGTTTGCAAGGCGCGTTGAGGCAATGCTAAGCCGCGGTGAAGGCCTTATAGAGCAGGCGGAGCTTCAAATGGAAAGCAGCGAGCTCTTTAAAAACCTAAATTCTAAACGAACTGCGTTTTTAAGCACTCATCCGCATGCTGAATCAAAAATAAGGCCTGTTGAAACCATAGCGTTCAGCGCTGCGCCCTCACAAAGATTTCTTGGGAATATAACGGAGCTTGCAGACTCATTAAAGCACCTAAAAAACACAAATGCCGCAGTTTTGCTTTTTGCAGGCGAGCAGGCGGAGCGGCTAAGGCGTGAGCTTAGTGAGGCAGGGGTTGAGGCTGCGCTATCAAAGGCGCTTTTGCGAGGGCCGCAGGCAGGGGAGACGCTTATACTTTTTAAGAGCCTGCAAAGCGGGTTTTCCTACCCAAACCTTGGGCTTTATGTATTTAGCGAAAACGAGTTGTTCGGGTATGCCCGCGAGGCAAGGCATAAAAGGCGTTCCTCAAGGCAGGGGCTTATTTACCAGGACCTTAAACCTGGGGATTTTATTGTGCATGAGCTGCATGGGATAGGGCGCTTTGTAGGCGTTGAAACCTTGAGTGTGCAGGAGATTGCCCGTGATTACCTGCTTTTGGAATATTTGGGCGCTGATAAGCTTTATATACCGACAGACCAGCTTGACCGCGTGCAGAAGTATTCGGGAAGCGACGAGGCGCCTAAGCTTTCAAAGCTTGGCGGCAGCGAGTGGCAAAGGCAAGTAAGCCGCGCTAAAAGTGCAATTAAAGAGCTTGCAGTTGACCTTGCTAAGCTCTACAGCCAAAGGCATCATGAAAAAGGGTTTGCGTTTTCAGCGGATACAGTTTGGCAGCGCCAGCTTGAAGAAAGCTTCCAGTATACGGAAACGCCTGACCAGCTCCAAAGCCTTGAAGAAATAAAGCGCGATATGGAAAGCACCGCGATTATGGATCGCCTGCTCCTTGGGGATGTGGGCTATGGTAAAACAGAAGTTGCCTTGCGTGCTGCGTTTAAGGCAGTTCAAGATAGCAGGCAGGTCGCTTTCCTTGTGCCTACAACTATTCTCGCTCAGCAGCATTACGAAACTTTAAAAGCGCGTTTTACATCGTTTCCTGTGCGTGTGGGGCTTATTTCAAGGTTCAAAAGCGCAAAGGAGCAGATAGAGATAAAGCGTGCGCTCAGAGAAGGGCAAATAGATATAATAATAGGCACGCATGCGCTGCTTGGTAAAGATATAAAATTCAAGGCGCTCGGGCTTGTAATAATAGACGAAGAGCAGCGCTTTGGCGTTGGCCATAAGGAACAGCTTAAGACTCTAAAATCGAATGTTGATGTGCTTACGCTTACTGCAACGCCCATTCCGCGCACCCTACACATGTCAATGAGCGGGCTTAGGGATATGAGCGTTATAGATACTCCGCCTGAAGAGCGCTATCCTGTGCAGACTTATGTGCTTGAATATTCGGACAGCCTGCTCTATGACGCTGTTCAAAAAGAGCTGATGCGCGGCGGGCAATGCTATATTGTCTACAACCAGGTGCAGCGGCTTGAGCGCTTTGCTGAGCATCTTAAGCAGCTGCTGCCTGAGGCAAGCATTGCGTTTGCGCACGGGCAAATGAACGAGCGGCTCCTTGAAGGCGTAATGCTTGAGTTTATGCAGGGCAGATTCAATGTGCTCCTTTGCAGCACAATAATAGAAAACGGGCTTGATATTGCAAATGTAAATACACTCATTGTGCTTGATGCGGATAGGATGGGGCTTGCGCAGCTCTACCAGCTTCGCGGCAGGGTGGGGCGTTCTGCAAGGCTTGGCTACGCGTACTTTACCTTCAGACGCGGCCGCGTTTTAACAGAAGCTGCAGAAAAGCGGCTTGTGGCGCTAACTGACTTCGCGCAGTTTGGCGCAGGCAGAGAAATCGCGCTTCGTGACCTTGAAATCAGAGGCGCAGGCAGCCTTTTAGGCGCTAACCAGCACGGGCATATTGCTGATATAGGCTATGAGTATTATACAAAGCTTATGGCAAGCGCAGTCCGCCTTGCAAAAGGCGAAAAAGAGCGCCCCTCAATTGATGCGGTAGTAGAAGTGCCGCTTGATGCGCATATCCCTAAAAGTTATATAAAAAGCGAAGTTCTAAGGCTTTCCATGTATAAGAGAATAGCGCTTATCTCTGATAGAGCAGGGCTTTATGACGCTCAAGAAGAAATGGAAGACCGCTTTGGCGATATTCCTGAAGAAACGCAGAACTTAATGGATATTGCGTTTGTCAAAGCGCTTTGCGGCTATGCTTATGTAGAAATGCTTTATGTTTCAGGCGATGTCGCAAAACTGAAGTTTCATAAAGAAGCAGAGCTTGACGGAGGGCGGCTCTTAAGTGCAGCTTCGGAATTTGGCGCAAAACTTGAGCCAGGCGAGTCGCTCTGGCTTGTTTATAAAAAACCTGCTGCATCAGCGCGGCAAATGCTAAGCAGCCTGCCTGCTCTAATTGAGGCGCTCATAAAATGCCTGTAAACTCAGCAGTTCAGCCGAAAAGATGCACCCAATAGGTTGTATCCCCAATTTTTAGGCAGGCAGCTCCGGTTTTAGTATAGTTCGTACTCATCGCGTTTTGCCAGTGGGCGGGAGAGTCCATAAAGCCTAAAACAGCCTCTTGTGCGGTAGAAAGAAGCCCTGTACCGTATGCAATGTTTTCGCCGTAAATATTGGGGTCAAGCGAGTTTGGCGCGCTGCCGTCAGGCCTTGTATGGCTAAAATGAGTAGTTATTTCAAATGCGCGTATTTGTGCAGCTGCCATAAGCGCTGAAGAAACCGAGAGTCTGCCTGAACCTGCCTGCTTTCTATATTCGTTTATAAGCGAAATAAACTTTTCGGCCTGGCTGTCGCTTAAGCTGCCTTCTGTTTGAGCCTGGCTTTGTGTAGTATCAAATTTTTTAAGGTATTTGCTTTCGGTATAAGCAGGCTGCCCATTGTATAAAAGCGCTGTCCACTTCCCGTATGTGCCAAGCACAGGCAAAATAGCGCCTTTTTTAAGGCTTGCAAGCCGTTTTGCGCCGCTTCGCGGGCTGCTCCTTAAGGCAGTCTTTTGCTTGGCTTTTGCAGATTGCGAAGTTATGAACAGCTCTGTTCTTGCTTCTTTTAGGGCTTTGCTGCTTATATAGGCAGGGTTATCGTTATATACAACTTCTACCCACCCGTCATAAATGCTTCGGCCTTCAAGCACATCCCCTTTTTTGAGCTTTGCGAGTTTTGAATAGCTCACATCAGGCCCGCGCCTTGCATATACGCTTGATTTTACCTCAAAATATGTGTTTGGCGCACATTGGACTATGCTTAGAGCTAATGCGCTTGTGGTTGCAGCAAGGCAAAGCAGCAGGCAGAGGAAAATTGCAAGCCGGTTAATTCGTTTCATAACCCCTCCTTAACTTTTAGCCCTTAGCTTAATGTCGATT
>JAKJBL010000089.1 GCA_022707005.1 Bacillota bacterium
GGTTAAACTTAGAGGACGCTAAAGAGCGGCTTATAGACTTTAACAGCCCCGGCAAAACAGAGTTTAAGGCAAACAGCCTTGTTTTGTTTGAAAGCAGGCGCGAAAACAATTCTTTAACATACGCACCGCTTCATACTGCGCGGTTTTAACCTTTAAAAAGCTCCATACCGGGTATATCTAAAACCATTGCCAAAAGCATAAGCCCGTTTAAAAGCAGCAGTACGATGTATGTAAGCGCAACAGCAGCCTTGCCGCTTAGAGAAGCTCTGCGCCTTATTTCGGGCGGCTTTGCGCCAACTTGCAAAGGCTCTGCTGGCAGAAGGCGCACAAGGGTATGCGCGTTTTTAAGAGTAAGCTCTTTTGGGGATTTTTCAAGCCGCCTTGCAGCAGCGGCCCTAAGCCCCCTAAAGCTTGCAAAGCTGCCTAAACCGCCGATTGCTGCATATACAAGCAAAACAGGCAGAAGTGTCTTTGCGTCAAGGTCTGCACCAGCAGCTGTGGCATCGTCAGCAAAGCGCATAAGCAAAAGCGCAATTGCGTTGTTTGCGCCGTGCATTGCCATAGCAGGCAAATTAGAGCCGCACACAAGCGTAACTGCGCCCATCATAAGCCCCATAAAAAAGATTGAGGGCAGTTCTACAGGCTGCAAATGCACAAGCGCAAAAAGCAGGCTGCTGTTTATAAGCGCAGCCTTAACCCCGCCAGGAAGCCACGAAAACAATAGTGCGCCCCTAAACAGCGTTTCTTCAGCAAAGGCGGGTATAACAGCAATTAAAAGCAAAGATGCATAAAACCGCCACCCGCTGCCGGGAAAAACAGCCTGGCTAAAATCAGCCGCCTTAAAGTTAAGCGCCTCATATACAAGCCGCATTATGCCGCTAAGCGCAGTAGAAATAAAAAACATGCCTATGCCAAGAAGCAGCGCCCATGCCCATTCAACAGGCTTTATTTTTACAAGCCCGAACGCCTCATGCCCGCCGTGGAGCTCCATAAACCTGCGGCTTGGCAAATAAATTACAAGCAGTTCGACTAAGAGCGCGTTCCACGCAAAAACGCGCACTGTGTCAGCCCCGCCTGTAAACGCGCCTATTAAATAGCCCATAAAAAGCGTAAGCGGGCCTAAGGCAAGCATTATAACATTTATATTTTTTTTGCTAAAAGGTGAAATTGGCAAGGCCTGCCTCCTTTATTCTAAATGGAACACTGCACAGGGTCTGTCCCTATGCGCTAAGGCAAGGCGCATTGAGGCGCCCTCGCTCTTAAGAATTTCTTCTACAGTTGACATTGCAAGCGTTTCATCGTTGTTTTGGGCGCTTAGGTGCCCAAGCACAGCATGCCGCAAGCCGCGTTCATAAAGCCTTAGGAGGGTTTTGCCTGCAGCCTCGTTTGACAAATGCCCTTTTGAAGAAAGAATACGTTTTTTAAGCGCCTCAGGGTAAGGCCCGCTGTTTAGCATATCAATGTCGTGGTTAGCCTCTAAAAGCAAAAGGTCAAGCCCGCTTACAGCATCGTAAAGGTGCTCGTACATGCGCCCTGTATCAGTTAAAAGACCTACGCTCCTGCCTTTGTGCGAAAACGTATAGCCAACAGGTTCAACAGCATCGTGGGATATTTTAAACGGAGTTACGTTGAGTTCGCCAATGTAAAAATCGCACCCTGTTTCAAAAATGCGGCAGCATGAGGGCAAAAGCTCGCCTATGCTGCGCTCCATTTGCGTAAAGCAAGCAGCGTTTGCGTATACAGGCACTTTGTAGCGCCTCGAAAGCACGCCTACTGCCCTGACATGGTCTATATGCTCATGAGTAACTAAAATTGCGCTAAGCGTGCCGGGTTCTACATTTATTGCCCTAAGAGCAGCTTCTATTTGTTTGCCCGCAAGCCCGGCGTCAACCAAAACACGCGCTTTGCCAGCTTCAAGAAACGAACAGTTGCCCGATGACCCGGAAAAAAGCGGCGAAAACAGCATTTTGCTCCCCTTGCATCTTTAAACTCCATACATTATAGCATGGTATTGACGCAAGTTTAAAGCGGATATATGCAGCTTAGAGGCTCAACACAAGTTTTTGTTTACTGTAGGGTGAAATGATGCCTGCCTGAATTGCGCCTATAAGAACTGCGTTTAGTATATCTTCGCGCCAGCGGTAGAGCGTAGGTTCGCTTATATGTAACTTATCCATAATTTGTTCGCGGGTTAGATTCTTTTCCTCAGAGCTTTCAAAAAGCGGGTACAGAAGCTCCATAAGCTGCGCCTTATACGGCGCTTCGCTTAAAAGCATTGCATAAGCTGCGTCAATTGCCCAAAGCCAGCCCTTTATCCGCTTTATATCCTCGCTTGGCTCCAAAAGACGCATTGCCTCAAAGGCAGTAGGGTCAGCATGGCCGCCGCTTCCGCGCCCTTGCGCCCTTATGCCTGTTTGCGGCGCTATGGCCTCGTATTCTTCAATGAACCGCTTAGTGTTCTGGTAATGCTCAAGCTCTAAAAGCACAAGCTCGCGCATTCGACCTTTTACCATATTTACCTCCATGAATGTTAGTTCGTATTCTGAGTATAACATGGAAAACACCTTCATGCAATTACCTGACGCTGAGAGTCGCTCTAAGAATAGCTTCGTGTTTTATCCGCATTTTTAGCCAAGCTATGGTTTGTTTTAATAGGCGCTTTGCTGTGTTATAATTAACTAAACGCCAAGCCGCAATAAGGAGGCTTTTATGAACGAGAATAATGATAAGCCCAAAGAAGGCTTTACAAATAAACTTAAAAACTCGCGGCCGTTTTGGGCGCTTATGTATATCCTTACAGGCGCGCTCTTTTTAGGCGGGCTTTTTATGATACTTCGCGAGTATGTGCTCCTGCCAACACCGTATGAGCCGCCGCCTGCGCCTGCTGCAACTTTGCAGCCGACTGCTGCGCCTACTTTAGCGCCAAGCGCAACGCCTGCACCTACGCCTGTTCCAACTCCTTATGTTAAAAAAATCCCTGTGCGCATTTACTTTACCGAGTTTGAACGCCAGGCTGATATTTACCCTGTTGGAGTTGCAAAAGACGGCAGTATGGCAACGCTCGACTCTGCGCTTGATGCTGCGTGGTATGAGTTTGGCCCTTCGCCCGGCGAAGACGGCAACGCGCTTATAAACGGGCATGTGCGCTGGAAGGGGAGCTTAGGCACGTTTTCGCTGCTTCGCGAAATGGAGCTTAAAAGCGAAGCTGTTATAGAATTTGACGACGGCACGTTTAAGTATTTTGAGGCGGTTAAACATGATGTGTACCTGCTTGACGATATCCCCCCTGAAGTTATGGATCTTGAAGGCGAAAGCAGAATGACGCTTATTACATGCAAAGGCGATTTTGACAGGAGGCTTGGCACATCGCGCTCGCGTGTTGTAGTTGTGTTTAAAGAAAAGCAGCGGATAACGCAAGAAGCAGATTCCTAATGAGCATTGATGAAGGCGTGCGCCTTGACGATTTGCAGTATAAGGGGCTCTATATTTATCAAAGCAGCAGCCTGCCCGCGTTTACGCAGGATACTGTGCTGCTTGCAGATTTTGCAAAGCTAAAGCAAACTGATAATGCAGTTGATTTAGGCGCAGGCACAGGCGCACTTACCCTTCTTGCATACGGTCGCTATAAGGCAAGCTTTACATGCGTTGAAATAAATCCTGAAGCAGTACGCCTCTTAAGGCGCACAATGGAGTACAACAAGCTCAGTGTCCCTGTATATGAGCTTGATTTTTCTAATAGCCACAAGGCGCTTGGCGAAGGCGTATTTTCAGCTGTGCTCTCAAACCCTCCGTATTTTCAGGGCGGCACAAAAAGCCCTGATGCCGACAGAGAGCAAAGTAGAAGGAGCTCCAAACAAAATGCGCTTAACGAAGTATGCTGCGCTGCTTTTCGTCTTTTAAGGCATGGCGGGAAGTTCTATTGCTCTTATCCTGCAGGCGCGCTGCCTCAAGCGTTTATGCACATGCAAAACAACGGGCTTATGCCAAAGCGGTACAGGCTTGTTGCAAACACCATAAAAGCTCCGCCCTACCTTGCGCTTATAATGGCGCAAAAGGGTGCAAAACCAGGCGCAAAGGCAGAACAGCTCCTGTTTTTAAGGGATGACGACTTTACCTACAGCAATGCGTATTTAAAAATTTATCACATGGAGTAAGCTATGGACCTAAAAGGCACTCTTTATTTATGCGCTACGCCTATAGGCAACCTTGAGGATGTGACGCTGCGTGTGCTCAGGGTGCTTAAAGAGGCTGACGAAGTATGGGCTGAGAATACCCGC
>JAKJBL010000008.1:0-26653 GCA_022707005.1 Bacillota bacterium
AAGTAACAGCTGCAGAACAAAGCCAAGAAAACGAGTAAGCAACCAACACCCGATTAAAACACCAAATTAACAATGCGGCAGACTGTGTCTGCCGCATTTTGCATTAAAAAGGCCGCTTTAATCGTTATTTAGAGCATCCTTAACTATATTGAATATATTTCTTTTGCCCTGCTTCGCTTCTGCCTGCTGCTTGCCAAGAGAATCTCCGAAGGCTTTTAGCAAAGTTTTCTGCTGCTCGTTCATGCGCTTTGGCACCTCAATATCAACCCGTACAAGAAGGTCGCCCTTTCCGCTTCCCCTGAGCCGCTGTATCCCCTGCCCCCTTAAGCGAAATACAGTCCCAGCCTGTGTCCCTTCAGGAACAGTATACTTTACTGAACCAGTCAGCGTAGGCACTTTTATTTCGCCGCCAAGCGCTGCAATAGTAAAAGGCAGCTTCATATCAAGGTTTAAATCATATCCACTTCTTCTAAAGAGCTTATGCGGTTTAACATTTACAGTAATATAGAGGTCGCCATTCGGGCCGCCTCTTAAGCCAGCTTCACCCTCGCCTGCCATGCTCAGGGTTTGACCATCATCAATACCAGCAGGTATTGTAACAAGCACTCTGCTTGTCTTTTTTACTCTGCCTTGCCCTGCACAGTCAGCGCATGGGTCTTTATTTACCTGACCAGTACCGCCGCATACAGTACATGGGCGCACAGTTGTAAATGAGCCAAGCATTGTATTCTGCTGCACACGCACCTGGCCTGACCCGCCGCAAGCGCTGCAGCGGGTAGCAGATGTGCCCGGTTTTGCGCCTGTGCCTCCGCAAGTGCTGCAGTTTTGCTCCCTGGGCACTAAGATTTCACGCTTAACGCCAAAAGCCGCATCCTCAAAGCTGATTGTAAGCGTATATCTAAGGTTGTTCCCCGGGATTGGTCCTGTACGCTGCCCGCCGCCTGAAAACCCGCCGCCGAACATACTTTCGAAAATATCCGTGAACCCGCCGAAGCCTGAAAAAGGATTTCCCGCATATTCTCCGCCATTTGCCTGGCTGAATGCAGCATGGCCGAACTGGTCATACTGAGCGCGCTTTTGCGCATCAGTAAGCACCTCGGCTGCCTCGTTAAGCTCCTTAAAACGGGCTTCTGCTTCTTTATCTCCAGGGTGCAAATCAGGATGGCAGGCTTTCGCCTGCTTGCGGAATGCGCTTTTTATTTCTTCCTCGCTGGCATCCTTTTTAATACCCAAAATTTCATAGTAATCTCTTTTGTTCGCCAATAGCCCTCACTCCCCCAAACCGATACACCAAACTTCATTAGCCTTTAGTAAAAAGGGCGGGCTTTCACCCGCCCTTGTACGCGTTATTTGTTTTCGTCATCTACAATTTCATAATCCGCATCAACAACTGTATCATCCTGATGAGTCTGCGCCTGGCCTTCCTGCGGTCCTGCCTGCGCTCCTTCCTGCTGTGCCTGCTGATAGATTTTGCCAAAGACTTCGTAAGAAATATCAGTCAGCTTTTCACTCGCAGTTTTAATCATTGATATATCAGTGCCTTCAAGCGTCTTTTTTAAATCCTCTAAGGCTGCTTCAATTTTATGCTTATCGTCTGATGAAACCTTTTCGCCAAGCTCCTTAAGCGTTTTTTCAGTGCTGTATACGAGCCCATCGGCATGGTTTCGCGCTTCGACTTCGTCTTTGCGTTTTTTATCCTCGCCTGCAAAGCGCTCAGCTTCGTTAACCGCTTTTTTAATCTCTTCTTCACTCAAATTAGAGGATGCGGTAATCGTAACTTTCTGCTCATGCCCTGTGCCTAAATCTTTTGCTGATACATGAACGATTCCATTTGCGTCAATATCAAACGAGACCTCTATTTGCGGCACACCGCGAGGAGCAGGCGCAATTCCTGCAAGCTGGAAGCGACCCAAGGTTTTATTGTATTGCGCAAGCTCGCGTTCACCCTGGAGCACATGCACTTCAACTGAAGTCTGCCCGTCAGCTGCAGTTGAAAATATTTGGCTCTTTTTTGTCGGTATTGTCGTATTGCGCTCTATAAGCCTTGTAAATACGCCGCCTACAGTTTCAATGCCAAGCGAAAGGGGCGTTACGTCAAGGAGCAGAATGTCTTTAACCTCGCCGCCAAGTACGCCTGCCTGTATCGCAGCGCCGATTGCTACGCATTCATCAGGGTTTATACCCTTAAACGGCTCTTTGCCTGTAACAGCCTTAACCATCTCCTGCACTGAGGGTGTTCTGCTCGAACCGCCGACAAGTATTACTTTGTCGATTTTGTCGCTTGTCAGGTTGGAATCGCGCAACGCGCGAAATACGCACTCTTTAGTTTTATCCACAAGGTCTGACGTAAGCTCGTTAAACTTCGCGCGGCTCAGCGTCATATCTAAATGCTTTGGCCCAGATGCGTCCATTGTTATAAACGGCAGGTTGATATTCGTTTGCGCCATGCCTGAAAGTTCAATTTTTGCCTTTTCCGCAGCTTCCTTGAGCCTTTGGAGCGCCATTTTGTCGTTTTTGAGCTCTACCCCGCTGTCTTTTTTAAATTCAGCTGCTACATAGTCAATAATCCGCTGGTCAAAGTCATCACCGCCAAGGCGATTGTTTCCGTTAGTCGCAAGCACCTCAAAGACTCCGTCCCCGATTTCGAGGATTGAAACGTCAAATGTTCCGCCGCCCAAATCGTAAACAAGAATCTTCTGGTTGTGCTCTTTATCCATACCATATGCAAGCGAAGCTGCAGTCGGTTCGTTGATTATTCGCAAAACCTCGAGCCCTGCTATGCGGCCTGCGTCTTTTGTCGCCTGGCGCTGGCTGTCGCTGAAATAGGCAGGCACAGTAATGACTGCCTGTGTAACAGTTTCACCCAAATACGCTTCTGCATCCTCTTTTAATTTTCTTAAAATCATTGCAGAGATTTCCTGAGGGGTGAGCTCTTTGCCATCTATACGCACCTTATGAGAGGTACCCATTTCGCGTTTAATTGAAGTAATGGTACGGTCAGGGTTTGTAATCGCCTGCCGTTTTGCCACCTGCCCAACAAGACGCTCTTCTCCCTTAAACGCAACAACAGAGGGGGTCGTTCTGCCTCCCTCAGCATTCGGGATTACAACAGGTTCTCCTCCCTCCAGCACTGCTACGCAGGAGTTTGTAGTCCCTAAGTCTATACCAATTATTTTTCCCATTTTATTGCCTCCTAAAAAACATATCCTTCTTGTTTGCTATATACTTAATGCCCCGTTTTCGGCGCATTGTACGCGCTACTTAGCTACTTTAACCATGCTGTGCCTAAGGATGCGCCCTTTTACCCGATAACCCTTTTGAAGCACTTCAAGCACTTCGCCCGGGTTTTTGCCCTCTGCTTCTTCCTGCATTACGGCATTATGCAAAACCGGGTCGAAAGCACCGTCAGCAGGGACTTCCTCAAAGCCAAGCTTTGCAAGCGCATCTATGAGCATTCGCTTTACAAGCCGCACCCCATCAACAAAGCAGGGCTCCAAATCTGTCATGCTCTCAAGCGCAAAGTCAAAGCTGTCAAGCGTAGGCAGGAGCGTCTCAATGCAATCCCTTACGCCTTCTTCGTAGCAGTCGGTTTTTAAAGAAGCGTTCCTTTTACGGTAATTATCAAAGTCTGCCTGCAGCCTTTGCGCAAGCGAGACAGCCTCTTCTTTTTCTTTTTGTAAAGCTTCAATGTGCGCTTTAACGCTTTCAAATTCAGTTTGGGTGAGCTTAATGCCCTGTTCGGCCGTTTCAACAGCCGCTTCATTTACAGCGCCTCCCTGCGGCTGGTCGGTTGAGTTCAATATTGTTTCGTTGGTAGTCTTCTTTGCCATGATACGTTTTATCCTCCAAACCGGCTACTCAAGCTTATCCTGTTCTAAAAGGCCTGCAAGCGCCTCAGAAAGGCTAAGCTGCATATATTCGAGTATTGAAAGCACTCTGCTGTAGTGCATTCGCGTTGGTCCGATTATACCCAGCGAACCCATAGGTTCGCTGCCTATTCGGTAGGTTGCAGTTATTACGCTGCAGTCCTTAAGCTGCTTTGGTTCGTTTTCTTCGCCTATCGTTATTGAAAACTCTAATGTAGATGCCTTTTTCAGCAGCTGATACAGGGTATCGCTGCCTTCAAGCGCAGCCAAAAACCCTTTAGCCTTGCTTACATCGCTGTATTCAGGGTAGTAGAGTATATTTGTAGCACCTGAGAGTTCAACCTTTTTTGTGCTTTCCTGGATATGCCGTTCAAGCGCCTCCATAATATTTAGGAAAAAGGCGCGCTGGGAGCCCATTTCCTCGCTAATGTGGAGTATTGCCTCAACAGCCACCTGGTCAAGGCGCATATCAAAGAGCGCATCATTAATGCGGTTTGAAAAACGCTCAAGGTCATAGGCTGACATATCTTCGGGCACACGCAAGAGCACATCGCGGATAAAGCCTGTATCAGTCACTAACACAAGCAATGCCTTATCCCCTGAAAGCGGCACAACCTGCACATGCTTTATGCGCACCGTGCCAAGCTGGGGCGGCAGCACAATAGCCGTATAGCGGGTTATATCTGAAAGCGCAGAGGCTGTCTGCCGCACCAGGCTTTCAACTTGATCCATGCGCTCAATAAAATATGAGCGTATTGCTTTGCGCTCATGTTCTGAGAGCTGCGCGCGCTGCATAATACGGTTTACATAAAAGCGATACGCCTTATTTGACGGTACACGGCCTGCTGAGGTATGGGGCTGCTCGAGATAGCCAAGTTCCTCCAAATCGCTCATTTCATTGCGGATTGTTGCTGAGGATAAGTTAAAATCAGCACGCTTTGAAATAGTGCGCGAGCCGACAGGCGCTGCAGTAAGAATGTAATCGTCTATTATTGCCTGAAGTATTCGAATTTTTCTATGGTCGAGTTCCATTGCCGCGCCTCCTTTCAGCTAAACTCTTAGTTTATAGCATTCCATTTATATCGCATTAGCACTCTTAGGCATTGAGTGCTAACCTTAAATTAAAGATACCATCCTGGCGCTTTTTTGTCAATAGAAACACAACCCAACCTTTGTGACAAAGTAGCGACAAAACCTGTGTTGATAGAAAAGCCTAAAATGTGTTATAAAAGAGAAAGCATCCAATTAAGGAAGTGAGCGTATGCAGGGACTTTATCTGCATTATCCGTTTTGCATAAAGAAGTGCCGCTATTGCGATTTCTTTTCGAAACCTCTGGCAATGCAGGAAACTGATGAATACATCTTAGCGCTCCTCAATGAAATTTGCGCTTTTTCGGCATATTATGACTGGGGAATATTCACCTCGGTATACTTTGGCGGCGGCACGCCCTCTCTGCTTAGCTCTGATAAGCTGCAAATAATTGTGGAAGCACTCTATAATAACTTCTCTATTGCAAAAGATGCTGAGCTCACGCTTGAAGCGAACCCGGGGACGCTTACTTTGAGCAAGCTTAAGGCATACAAAAAAGCAGGCATTAATCGACTCTCCATCGGGCTGCAAAGTTCTTCAGACCCGCTTTTAAAGCGAATAGGCCGCCCGCATACAGCTGCCCAATTTATCGAGGCCTACAATTTTGCAAAAGAGGCGGGGTTTAAAAATATTAATGTTGACCTTATGCATGGGCTCCCCGGGCAGACATTGAAGGAATATAGAGATACTCTGATAAAAACAATTTCGCTTCAGCCCGAACATATTTCATCATACGCGCTTACTCTATCTGAAGGCACGCCGCTGTATGCGGATGTTTTAGCCTGTAAAGAAACCATGCCGAAAGATGATGATATCTTCAACATGCAGGATAGCGGCATTGCTCTGCTTGAACAAAACGGTTATACGCGTTATGAAATATCAAACTTCGCTAAACCCGGCTTTTACTGCAGACATAACCAAAACTATTGGGAAAACGGAGTGTACTTAGGTCTTGGCGCAGCCGCGCATTCTGCGTGGCAGCTATGCTTTAACGCCCGTTCCAACTGGACGCGCTGGAGCAACCCCGCTGACCTTAACGCTTACATAGGCGCAGTTAAAGCGCCTTTAAATGAGCGCGCGTTTGAGATTATTCCAAAGGCTGAAGAAATGTTTGAGACTATTATGCTTGGTTTGCGCCGGATCAGTGGCATTTCGCTTAATACATTCAAAACGCGCTTCAACACAGAGGTAACAAGCGCGTTCCCGAGAGCTATTGAAAAACTTACTGTTTCAGGCTTACTTGAGATAGACCATAACTCTATGAAACTTACTTCGCGGGGGCTTGATCTGCAAAATTCGGCTCTTTTGCTGTTTATGGATGAAAGACAGCTTTAATAGCAGACCCCTTGCAGGCTAAGGCTTTACAACATAAACTTTAACAGGTTTATTTGTCTTTTCAGCATGTGCGATTGCATGGCGGGTGCCTCTTGAAACCCCATCCCAAATTGCAACAACCATGTCCGCCTTATCAACAATCTGTTCGTTTCTAACAAGCGGAGCGGCAGCGCCTAAAAGGCGGTATTCAGGTTTAAGAATGCAGACAGGGATTCCGTTTTCTTTAGCATAGCGCTCAGCAAGCGTATCTATGCCTTTAGCGCCGCCTGTGATTATTTTAGTGGTTTTATCAGGAAGATATGCTCCTATATTTACTTTGAGCCCGCGCGAACCTACAACCGCAACCTTCATAATGCTTAATTAATTCTTAAGACGCTCATGAATGCTTCGCTTGGCACCTCAACTGAGCCGACCTGCCGCATACGCTTCTTGCCTTCTTTTTGCTTTTCAAGCAGTTTCTTTTTGCGCGAAATATCACCGCCATAGCATTTTGCAAGCACATCCTTGCGCACTGCCTTAACAGTTTCGCGCGCAATGACCTTTCCGCCTATTGCCGCCTGTATGGGGATTTCAAACTGCTGCCTCGGTATAACATCCTTAAGTTTTTCTGCGACTGCACGCCCTTTTGCATAAGCTTTATCCTTGTGAACAATGGTAGAGAGCGCATCGCAGATTTCACCGTTTAGAAGAAAATCGAGCTTTACAAGTTCAGAACGCATATACTCTTTAAGCTCATAGTCAAATGAGGCGTATCCGCGCGAGCGTGATTTAAGCTGGTCGAAAAAGTCGTAAATTATTTCGTTTAACGGAAGCACATAGTGTATGCTTACGCGCGTTTCTTCAAGGTATTTCATATCTGTAAAGATTCCGCGCTTTTCTTGGCATAATTCCATTATTGCGCCAACATACGCAGACGGAGTCATTATATGCGCATCCACCATAGGTTCTTCAAGCCATTCTATTCGCGTTGAGGGAGGCAAATCCGAAGGGTTATCAATTACCTGGCTGCCACCGTCAGTCAGCTTGACCCTGTATATAACGCTTGGTGCAGTTGTAATTAAATCGAGGTCGAACTCGCGCTCAAGCCTTTCCTGCACGATTTCCATGTGCAGCAGGCCTAAAAACCCGCAGCGGAAGCCAAGCCCGAGCGCAGCAGATACTTCCGGTTCAAAAACGAGTGAAGCATCGTTTAACAAAAGCTTATCAAGCGCATCGCGCAAATCGTCATAGCGTGAGCCATCAGCAGGGTATATGCCGCAAAACACCATTGGATGCGCCTGTTTAAAGCCCGGCAGAGCGTTTTTTGTCGGGTTTTCGGCGTCAGTTATTGTATCGCCAACCTTGGTTTCAGCCACGCTTTTAATTGAGGCGGCAACATAGCCTACCTCTCCTGCCCCAAGCTCTTCAATGGGCTTGTACATAGGGGTAAAAACGCCTACTTCAGTGACCTCAAACTCACGCCCTGTGCTCATCATCTTTATGCGTGAACCGGGCCGCACGCAGCCGTCGATTACACGCACATGACTTAATGCGCCTTTATAATTATCATAGTAGCAATCAAATATCAGTGCTTTTAAAGGTGCATTGCGCTCCCCTTTAGGTGGGGGAATATGGGAGATTATTTGTTCGAGCACCTGATGTACGTTTTCGCCGGATTTTGCAGAAATCCTCGGGCTGTCCTCTGCAGGCAGACCAATAATGTCTTCTATTTCGTGAATTGCGTGCTCAGGCAACGCGCTCGGCAAATCGATTTTATTTATAATAGGAACAATTTCAAGCCCCCCGTCTAAGGCAAGGTATACATTTGCAAGGGTCTGCGCTTCTATACCCTGGGTTGAATCAACAACTAAGAGCGCACCCTCGCAAGCTGCAAGAGCCCGCCCTACTTCATAGTTAAAATCCACATGCCCGGGGGTATCGATAAGATTCAACATATATTCAACACCGTCCGTATGGCGATAGAACATACGCACAGCGGTTGCTTTAATTGTTATCCCGCGCTCACGCTCAATATCCATAGTATCAAGAAGCTGCTCTTCCATATCGCGCTTTGCAATAGTATCGGTCATTTCCATAAGCCTGTCTGCAAGCGTGGATTTGCCGTGGTCAATATGCGCAATTATGCAGAAGTTTCGGATTTGTTCACGCGAATAGGCCATATAACCTCCGGTTTGATTTACTGGAATGATGATACAGTATTAAAGCGCCAAATGCAATACAACCCCGCTTTGCCTAAGGACAAAAGCGTGTTACAATATATTTGTATTAAATATGGGAGGTTAAGTATGGATAAACTTCAAATGACAGCACAAAACCTCGAGCGCAACGGATTTAAGACGCAGGTCTTTAATAGTGCGGCAGAAGCAAAAGAAGCTGCGCTTGCGCTTATCGGTAGCAGCAGCGTTGGCTTTGGAGGCTCTGTAACGGTTCGTGATATAGGGCTGTATGAACAGCTTAAGGAACAGGGCAACTCTGTTTTTTGGCATTGGAAGGCAGCACCGGAGGAGCTGCCTGCCGTTTTTCGCGGCGCTCATGCAGCAGATACATACATCTGCTCCGCAAACGCAATACTTGAAAGCGGTGCGCTTTTAAACATTGACGGTACCGGAAACCGTGTTGCAAACCTGTTTTATGGACCGAAAAAGGTTATTGTAATTGCCGGAGAGAATAAGCTTGCTTCTGATTATAATTCAGGCATTGAACGCATAAAAAAATACGCTTGCCCGCCAAATGCGCGCAGGCTGAACCTTAAAACGCCTTGTGCTGCAACCGGCGAATGCAATGACTGCAATACGCCAGAGCGCATGTGCAAGGTTACTGTGCTGCTTGAGCGGCCATCGAATGCTGTTAAAGATGTACATGTGCTGCTTGTGCGGGAAACGCTGGGATATTGAGTTATGTTTTAGATAAAACAGCCCGCAGCGCTTTGCGGGCTGTTTTGCCTTAACGCCTGAAACGGCGGATTTATATGCTATGCTTTACATACTAAGCTATGCTATACTTTTTAATGCACACAGCAAGCCTCGCTTAATGCAGTCTGCGCCAATTAAAGAAGAGTTCAGCATGTGCAGGCTTAAATAAAAAATATAAATGCGCTCGTAGCTTAAATGAAAAGAGCGTTGGTCTCTGACGCTGAGTATTTAGGCAGACGAAAAAAGCGAATATGTACCCGTAGCTCAGCTGGATAGAGCGTTGGACTCCGACTCCAAAGGCCAGAGGTTCGAATCCTCCCGGGTACGCCAAAAAGGGGCTGTGGCGCTAAGGAAAAGTGCGGCAGCCCCTTTGCCTGTTCTATCTTTTGAAGCGGATTGATAAAAATACAGTTAGCTTAGCAAACTGCAAAAGAGTTGGGTTATAACCCCTTTGCACGCTTTATTGGGTGCGCAACCCATGTGCCGGCACAAAGTGACAGCATTATAAACAGCACAGCCAAAGCAGAACCCGCTTTGGGGCTGCCTGTTGCTGGCATGCCAAGCGGGATGCGCGGTGGCGTAGGTGTGCCGGGGCTAAGCGGAATGGATGCCCCGCCGCTATCACCGCTTCCGGGGGTTTCGCTGCTGCCGGGGTTCTCGTTGCCTCCGGGGTTAACGTTGCCGTCGGGAATTTCGCCGCTTCCAGGGTTTCCGCCGTCACTCTCTTTTGCAGCGAAGTCGTAGAATGAATTCTTTGCATGCTCCTGATTGCTGCCGCCGTAAATTGTGCGATTCGAAATATCTGTGCTTCCATTGCCACCGTTGATTGAGGCAGTTGTGTTAATATAAGTTCCTGTCCCACCGCCATCGTGGATTTCAATCGTTTCGCCGTTTGCGAACACTTCGCTGCCGCTGATATCCACAGCAGCAAGCGCACTCGAGCCAAGAATTGCAATAGTGAGCAACGCTGCCACTATTGCAACCATCTTCTTCTGCCTCATTGTTTTTCTCCCCTTTCTAAACCTTAATTATATTAGGATGCTTTGCGGACAACCACAAACGATACTTTACAATACTGTTTTATTATATACAAGTTTCTTCGGTTTGTAAAGCAAACCTTAATTTTCGCGCACCCAACTGCCCTTTTCTGGCAAGTCTGATTGTACGGAGAAATCCATAAACCCAGTTAATCAACTACCTTCGCTCTTTTTTTGCAGGTATGTGCTGGTTGCCTATTAGGCCTATATCAACGACTCTGCCAGTAGGCTTTGTTTGCTTCTTATTTTGATTTTCCGCTAAAACATATTGGTCATACGCTGCTTTACTAGCCTCTATGTACTCCTCATTGTCAATCTTTTTACAGTCATGGTAGTAGTTACCTTGTGAACTCTTGTATATACTTCCATTAAAAACAAATGTAAATGGCTGATTGTGTTCGATTCTTTTTAGTTTTCTCATTGGGTCTTTGAGAGCATCAGTCTTCCGACTTGCCTTAAGGTAATGTTCTTTTAGAATAGTCTCTTTACCTTTAAGGCAATTGCTAAAGGCAGAAATGTAAGAACAGTTTGTATGCTTCAAAATCGCTACAGTTTCCTTTTTGCTTTTCTTTTTTATATATTTTGCTTCTGTTAATATTCTAAAAATATATTTCATTATACACCCCCCTCAGTGTTGAACTCCTCCATATTTCAATTGCTTAAACTAAACCAGCTACAAGCCCAACAAGTGTTAGTTCCTGTTTTTCAACCATCCTCAAGCAATCTTTTACCTGCCTCTTTGGAGTAATAGATGAATACGATGAAATTCACAAGTACAGCGCAATATCTTTTTGTTTAAGCTAACCTTCCTTTATTTCTCCGACATGTGACATCGCTACCATCATACTATCTGCATATCTATATCCTTCAAACACCCATTCAACATCTTTGCCGTTTTTACTTTTCACACGCGAATAGATTTTGTTTAGGTCTTTTGCATTCTGCATTTTATCCATTACCCAATCAAGCTTATAATCATTGGGGCCTCCGCTATAATATCCAACTTTTAAATCCATGCTTGGCAGGCTTAACAAATATCCTTCTTGTTCATAATCGGATGCTAAAGAATAGACATATTTAGCGAACTTTTCTTCCGCCATAGCATCAGGTTTGAATGGTACAAATAATACAATATCAGCATAATCCCATTTTCTGTTACTATTGTTGTTTTCCTTTACTACATTATGCCCAAACAGTGAAACATATCTTAAGCTTCGGCTTCTTAAATCATCTGTTAAATCGACCGTTCTGCCATTATTCATGTCTGCCGAATCATCTTGCCTGCATGCAGATATACAAAAGAACCCGTCCGCCATATTTGATTCAACTCTGCTTAATTCAGGCAATCGCGTAAATAATCCGTGACCATAAGCTATAATTTTCAGGCTATTGTCATATTGTATTTCCACCAAATTCTCGCCTTTTCTATCTGCCCCGACTATACGCATTTCTTCAGCTTTGTATATATTTTTAAATTTGTCCCTGTTTTCCATTTTAATAATTCCTTTCTAACATCAAGCTTTCTGTTGCTAATTCCGTGATGCACTGCAGATATTACGCCTTTCGATGCTGTATCCCGATATATTTAATGAAAGTTTGATTGCATGTGACTTTTACAAGAGGTCACTGCCTTATAACTATTTTAATGATGCGGATGCAATACAATTACCAAATAGCACTCTTCTTAACAAGGAAGTTCCCCTTTGTACAGGATACACCATTGAATGCACAAAAAAAGGAGCATAAGTCTTATAATCCAAAAGTACACATTTTGTTTAAATAATGCTGCGTATAGTTTATAATTTTATAAAGGCTGTGTCAGGAATGGATAAACACACAACTGCCTGAAGGGCTTTAGCGCAAAGGGGAGACAGTATGTTTAAAAGGCTGAAATCTTTAGCCGTTTTTTTAATAATGCTCTTTATATCCGCTTCAGTGATTTTCCTTATTGAAAAAAACAGGCAGGCGCGGGAACAGGAGCAAATGAAATACATAGCGAAAAGCGTTGTAGCCGAAACATACGAAACCATGTCCGGATATTTAAGCAGGACGCGGATTTTGGAAGCCTTTATAATTCAAAACAAAGACGAAATAAAAAACTTTGATAAAATAGCAGCCATGCTTACTGAGGAAGGGCCAGTGCGCAACGTTCTTTTTGCACCTAATGGCGTAGTTTCATATGTATACCCGTTGTCTGGGAACGAAAACCTGATAGGTTACGACCTGAAAGGGGCAGGCGCAGGGAACAAGGAGGCAGTCGCTGCCATAAACAGCGGCGAAATGATAATGGCCGGGCCATTCCCCCTGATGCAGGGCGGGCTCGGAATCGCAGGCAGGCTGCCCGTGTTCATAGATAAGCCGGGCGGCGGCAAGGAATTTTGGGGCATAGTCTCCGTAACGCTTAACTACCCGGAGGTTTTGGACAATGCGTATTTCGATAACATAACGAAGCAAGGCTTTTCATGTGAGCTTTGGAGGATAAACGCGGACTCGGGGGAGAGACAGGTCATAATGCGTACTGAAGGTTCGCCGTTGCGCCAAGGTCTTGTTTTAAACGAAACATACCGCATATATAATTCTGAATGGTTCATAAGCGTTTCTCCTTCAGCGCTGTGGTATGAACATTTTATTTTCTGGCTGAGCGTTGTCTTGGGCGTGCTGCTAAGCTTCCTCGTTGCCCTTGCCGCAGATAACTATTCACGCATAAAGGCCATGAAAAACGAGTTCCAGCTCGCCGCGATGCAGTGGTCGAAAATCACGTTTATATTCGACTACTTAAAAGGGACGTTCTCATTTTTAAATTTCGGGGAACCAAACAGAGGCATTGACGCAACACAGGCTGGGCCCTTTTCGTGGGATGCCGCAATACACCCCGATGATGCATACAAAGATATAAAGCTTCGTGAGGAAATAAAAAAAGGCGCAGTGAGGGCGGAGACAGATGTACGCCTTATGGCTGCTGGCGGCAAAGATTATCGCTGGTATCACTATATCGCAGCTGTGATACCCGACAGGTCAGGCAAACCCGAAAAAATGCTGGGGACTCTCTCTGACATAGAAGAAACATATAACGTAATAAGCGAACTTAGAAGGCAGATAGAGCACGACCAGACAGAAGTGCTTCTTACGCAGATAAGCTCACACTTCTTTTACCATACGCTTAACGCGATACAGGCGCTTATAGTGTTAGACCCGGAATGCGCCATAAAGATGATAAGCGACTTTTCGAGGTATTTAAGGTATCGGATAGACAGCGTAGCTGCTAAAAACGGGCTTGTGACGTTTAAAGAAGAAATGCGCTCAGTTGCTGCGTACGTCGACATAAACATAATCCAGCTTGGCTACAGGCTGAATGTCGTGTACGACCTTGGAGCAGAGGATTTTATGATACCTGTTTTAACAGTACAGCCCATTGTTGAAAACGCCATAAACCACGGCATAAAGCCGAAGGCTGGCGGAGGCACGATTAAAATAAAGGCTGTTGAAACTGCTGACGGCTATGAGGTTACGGTTTTGGACGATGGCGTTGGGTTCATGCCGGAAAAGTCAAGCAAAAGCACGTCCATCGGCATGCACAACATCCTTACAAGGTTAGGAAGATACAAAGGCTGTTCTGTCTCCACCTCAAGCCAAATAGGCCGCGGCACGAAAGTCAAGCTGAAATTCCCGAAAAAAATGGAGATGCTTAATGAAAACAATACTCGTTGACGACATGATACTTGATATGAAGCTGTTTGAGCTAAAGTGCTCTGACATGGCGGATTTTGAAATCGTCGGAAAGTTTACGGCTTCGGAAGACGCTTTGGAATATGCAAAAAACAACACCGTGGACTTTGCCCTGCTCGACATAGACATGCCGGGAATGAACGGCATTGAACTTGCAAAACAGCTTCGCGCAGTAAGGCCTGATGTCATTATCGTGTTTGTGACTGCGCACCCGAAATTCGCAGTGGACGCTTTCATGATGAAGGCGGACTATATGGTGTTTAAACCCTTTGACCGAGACGACATTGCGGATGTGCTCGAAAGAGCGCTGCTTCTTAGGAACAGGCAGAAAAAGCGCGTAAGCTTCCATACGTTTGGGAGGTTTGAAATGCTGCTTGACGGCAGACCGGTAAAATTTCGCTCAGCAAAGGCAAAAGAGCTTATGGCGCTGTGCGTTTACAACGAAGGCAGAAACGTTTCAATATATGACGTAATAAACACACTTTGGGAAGGCGATGGCCTGGCAAGCACGGAAAACACAGGCTACAGGCGCACTATTAAAGAGCTGACGGATATGCTCAAAGATATTGGCATGGAGCATATATTCGTCCGCGAAAGAGGCAGCTGCAGGATAAAGCGCGAGGCGGTGGATTGCGATTATTTTGATTTTATAGACGGCAAAACGGATATGTATTATAAGTTCCAGGGCGAGTTTATGACGGATTACTCATGGGCGGAAGCCGCCATATATAAAATGATAGAAAAAAAGCTTGCGCACGGCGGATATACCTATAAATAACCTGTAAAAGTTCATATATGTTATTATGAGTCCAATAAGCGTACGGTTCCCGTACGGCTTACCTGTTATTATATGCGCAAGCCGGCCGAAGGCCATGTTTGCGTTGGCCCAAACTCCGGCGCTATAACCGGCATTGCCGAAAAATAATAGGAGGGAAACAATGAAGAAAATCGCGTTACTGTTGGCATTAACAATGCTTGCGGTCGTATTCGCGGCATGCGCTGCGCCCGTTGCACCTGCAGAGCCCGCGAAGGTCCCCGAGCAGCAAAAGCCTGCGGAGCCTCAACCCGAACAGCCCGCTCAACCCGAAGAACCCGCCCCGGCGGACTATTCGGATAAAAAGGTCGTCGCGCTTCTTTCGGGCGTTATCACAGATGGCGGCTGGAACTCCACAGGTTACAAGTGCGCCATGAACCTTGCCGACAAATACGGCGTGCAGGCCGACTATGTTGAAAGCATAGCTGTTTCCGACATGGAAGAATACCTTCGCATGTACGCAGACGATGCATATGACATCATAATCGTGCACGGTTCGCAGTTTATGGACAATGTGAAGGCCGTCGCCCCCGATTATCCCGACATTGCGTTCCTCGTTTCGTTTGGAGACCAGGACGTGAGCGGCGGCATAAAGAACATCGGCTGCGTAGGCCCCAAAAACATGGGCATCCTTATTGGAGCCATCATGGGTATCCTGACTGAGAACAACTACGTCGCGTTCCTTGGCGGCGAAGAGAACCCGTCCATAAGCAACGTCGCTATCGGCATTGAGGATGGAGTTAAGCTTACAAACCCCGATGCGAAAGTCGTAACGAACTACATCGGCACGCTTACGGACTCCAGCCTCGCGAAAGAAGTTACGCTCCAGTATATCGCAGATGGCGTTGACGTCATTTCCGGAAGCGCGAACTCAGCTCAGCTTGGCATCTTGGAAGCGGCGGCTGAAGAAGGCATTTATGCCCTCGGCTTCAACGGCGACCAGTACGACATTCAGCCCGACGCGGTCGTTCTTAGCATAATGCGCGCGTATCCCGCTATCTATGAAAAGCTATTCCTTGAAATCATGAACGGGGAGTTTGCAGGCGGCCAGATAGCATATGGTCTAAAAGACGGCGGCACTATCGTTTCCGAATGGCATGGCTGGGATTCAAAGCTCCCGAAAGATAAAGTCGATGCAATTAACAAAGTAATCGCCGACCTGTTCGCCGGCGAATACGGAGACTATTAATCCATTGGGCCGACGGGGTCACCGTTATGGGGATCCCGGCGGCCGAAATTATTTGCTCACAGGGCTTTCTCCGCGAAGCGGCTTTAAGAAACTGCGCCCGCGCCTTTAGGTACCTGCGCAAAACATTTGCCGCGTGCGAGGCGCCATGCGGCGCGCTAAAGGGGTATATGGAATGCGGCAAGTCGCATGCATATTTAAAAAACTGAAAAAGAACACACTCCTACACGGCGTCATATCGTTCGCCGCAGTTTTTGTTTCGCTGCTTCTTGGTATGGTGCTTATAAGGTTTATGGGGATAGACCCGCTGGCTGCTCTTGCCGCTTTGTATGAAGGGTCTTTCAGCAGCATGAAATCCCTGCTTGAAACGACAGTCAAAATGACGCCGCTTCTTTTTACGGGCATGAGCTATGCCATAGCGTACCGCTGCGGCCTTACGAACCTCGGGATGGAAGGGCAGCTGTATATAGGCGCAGTCGTAGGCACAGCAGTAGGAATATACGTTACCGGCCTTCCCGGGGGCATCCACGTGCCACTCGCTATACTCGGGGGTTTTATCGGCGGCGGATTGTTCGGGTTTATAGCGGGTGCGCTTAAAGTGTGGTTCGGGGCAAGCGAAATAATAACTACTGTAATGCTGAACACGATTGCTATGAACTTTGCGGAGTTCATGGTGAACGGTCCCATGATTGAGCCTGCAAGAAGCAACAGCCAGACATCTCCCGTGCTTGAGAGCGCGCAGATTGGCAAGCTGTTTGAAGGCACAAGGGCGCACTGGGGCTTTATAATAGCCTTATGCTTTATCGTCCTGTTCTGGCTGTTTTTGTGGCGCAGCAAGAAAGGCTACGAGGTGCGCGTGTCCGGTCTTAACAGGCAGGCAGCCGCGTACTCAGGAATTAACATCGAAGAAAACATATTGCTTGTAATGTTCCTCGCGGGAGGGCTCGCGGGGCTTGCGGGTTGTATTGAAATACTTGCCGTTCAGATAAGGATGGTTCCGTCCATATCTCCCGGCTACGGGTTTGACGGCATTGCAGTAGCGCTTATAGGCAACAACACGCCTATAGGCATAGTGCTTGGCGCCCTTTTGTTCGGAGCGTTCAGGGCAGGCGGCAACAGGATGCAAATGCGCACACAGACGCCCATATCCATAGTGAACGTTATCCAGGCGTTTGTTATAATCGCCGTAATAAGCAGCAATATCCTGCTTGAAAAATTAGACGAAAAGCGCCTTAAAAACCAGAAGCAGGAAGGATAGGAGGAACTGCTGTGAGTATTATGAATCTGATTAGCGGCTACCTTGCATCCGATATCCGAATGGCGACACCGATATTATTTGCGGGCCTCGGGCTTCTGATTATCAATAGGAGCGGCCTTTTGAACATAGGAGCTGAAGGGACTATGCTCGTTTCGACGCTTCTTGCAGTCGTGGGCTCTTATTATTCTGGGAGCGTTTGGGTCGGGCTTTTGTGCGCAGTTATATCCGGCGCACTGATGGGTCTGCTTTTCGCCTTCTTTACAGTTACCGTAAAAGCGAACCAAATCGTCATAGGCGCTGCTCTTAACATACTCGGCTCCGGCCTTTCGGCGACGCTGAACAGGATTATATTCGGAGTAAGCACGACCGTCACGCGCTTTGATGCGTTTACGAACATAAAAATTCCGTTGTTAAGCGATATTCCTTTAATAGGCGGCGCGCTTTTTAATCAGATGATACCCGTGTACGCAGCGTTTCTGCTCGTCCCCGCCATTTCATACTACCTTTTCAGGACGCAGGCAGGCTTAAACTTGAGGAGCGTAGGTGAAAACCCGAGAGTCGCGGATACGCTGGGCGTAAACGTGTACCGCCTTCAGTATATGTCAGCCATAATTGGCAGCGCACTCATTGCAGCAGGCGGCGCGTATCTTTCCACAGGGCTTGTTTCTTCGTTTTCTGAGGAAATGGTCGCTGGGCGCGGCTATATAGCCCTTGCAGCAGTCGTGTTCGGCAAATATAAGCCGGGCGGCGTTATGCTCGCATCGCTTATATTCGTCGCAGGAAACGTGCTTTCCAATATTCTGCAGGTTTCGGGGACGCCTATACCGTACACTTTGCTCACTATGATACCGTATGTCCTCACAGTCGTCGCCTTGGCAGCGTTCGCGAAAGGCGCAGTCGCGCCTGCTTCGCTTGGCAGGCCGTATAAAAGAGGATAGGAGGAAACGCATTGTCTATTGCAATGTTGGAAATGAAAAATATAAGCAAACAGTTCCCCGGCGTTTTGGCGAACGAGGATGTTAACCTTACTGTCAACAAAGGCGAAGTGCACGCTTTGCTTGGTGAAAACGGGGCAGGCAAATCTACGCTTATGAACATACTCTGCGGGCTTTACAAGCCTACTTCCGGTGAGATTTTTATTGAGGGGCAGCCCGTTAAGTTCGCTTCTGCGAAAGACTCCATGAGCATAGGCATCGGCATGGTACACCAGCATTTCATGCTTATACCTACGCTCAGCGTCATTGAAAACTGCCTCATAGGCTCCAAAAATAAGGGCGGGCTAAAGCTCGATACCAGGTCTGCGGCAAAAAGCCTTTCGGAGCTTGCAAAAAAGTACAGCATGAACATCGACCCATCGGCACTTGTTGGCAGCCTGTCCGTTGGCGAAATGCAGAGGGTGGAGATAATAAAGGCGCTATATCGAGGGGCCCGCATACTTATTTTAGACGAACCGACTGCTGTGCTTACGCCGCAGGAAACGAATGAGCTGTTTAAAATGATACGCGGCTTGAAGCAGCACGGCTTTACTGTGCTTTTTATAAGCCACAAACTTAACGAGGTAAAAGAGATATCCGACAGGGTGACGGTGCTGCGCCTCGGGCGCGCCATAGGCACATACGACACGGAAGATTGCTCTGTGCAGGATCTTGCCCGCCTTATGGTCGGCAGGGATGTTAAGTTTACCGTTGACAAGAAAGAGCAGCAAACGGGAAAGGCTGTGCTGTCGCTTAAAGGCGTTTCGCTTTTAAGGAAAGGCGGCGGAGCAAAGCTGCTTGACGATATAAGCTTAGACGTACACGCGGGGGAAATAGTAGGGATTGCAGGCGTTGACGGAAACGGCCAGGCGGAGCTTGTAGAATGCCTTACAGGCATTATATGCGAAGCAGAGGGCGAAGCCGATTACTGCGGCAAAGACCTTTTAAAATGCAGCACGCGCGAAATCATGAGCAGCGGGATATCGCATATACCGCAGGACAGGCAAAGGACGGGGCTTGTCATGCCCATGCCTTTGACTGAGAACTTCATACTTCAGGACTACTATACGGGTAAGTTCGGCAAACACGGATTTTTAGACTGGAAATCAGTAGGCGAAAGCAGCGACAGGCTTATTCGGTCTTTTTCGATTAAGGCGCCGGGAAAAGAAGAACTTGCGCAGAACCTATCGGGCGGCAATCAGCAGAAAGTTGTCGTAGCGAGAGAAATCAACAGGTCGCCAAGGCTTATAATCGCTATGCACCCAACGCGCGGCCTTGATGTCGGGGCCATAGAATACATTCATGGCAAGCTCATTGAGCAGCGCGATAACGGGGCCGCAGTGCTTCTTGTGTCTACGGAGATGGAAGAAATCCTTAAAATATCAGACAGGATAGCCGTCATGTATGAAGGCAGGATTATGGGCATTGTGCGGCCCAAGGAGACTACTGCGGAAAAAATGGGCCTTATGATGGGCGGAAACGACTTGGCGAAAATAAGCTGAACATGAACATCAAAGCCCCGAAAGGGGTTTTTTATTTAAGGCTTTAGCCGGTTGTGGGGGCGAAACGAGCGATAGAGACAAGTACTCGCTGTGAGGGTGACATAGGCAGCTGTAATGGTGTCGGCAGCTTTTTTTGATTTGCGCAGATATAGTATAACAAAAGAAAATCTGGTGCACACCATACTTGATGAACGAAGCAGCTTTCAAAGTGAAATTGAACTGGTCATCTTTGGCACATTAGTTCCGGAAGATTATCTTCCAAGAAAAATAAAATAACATATTGATTTAAAACTTATAAAAGATATGTACCTGGAGTATTATTGACTAGATAACGCGCGCCCAGCCATGAAACCTGTAATTCTTTTAAAGATGTTGTTCATCGGGTATCTATACGGCATACGTTCATAACGATAGTTAATTGAAGAAGCAAAGGTTAATAATGCATACAGCTGTTTTTAGGAGTACACGTTGATGGACAAAATCCCGGATGCCGCCGTTATCTGCTAGAACCGCCGCTAAAATTCCGCCGGGCGCGCCAAAATGCCGAAACCACATAAAGTTTCGGCATTTTCTTCTTTAGTTGAGATGCAGCTCATGGTAGGATATAGTTGCAGCGTAACTTCTTTGGTTGACATAATCCCACCTGATAAAATACTAAGGGGACTTATATGCAAACAGAGCCTGGAAACTGCGCAACAAAAAAACGCATAGTTTTGTTCATTATTCTTTCTATCGTCATTGGCTGGGCAATATTCTTAATAATACCGCTTACCGGGTTAAGTTATGGCGAAGGTTCATCTATACTAATTCTTTCAGCTATGATGTTTTCCCCGGCAATAAGCAGCATTCTAACACGGCTCATATCAAAAGAAGGCTTTAAGCAAATGCTTTTAAAGCCCAATTTCAAAGGAAATATCGGGAAATACCTGCTTATATATTTCGGTTCTTCTATTCTGCTGTTTTTAAGCGGTGCGGTATATTTTCTGATATTCCTCCAAATGCTCGACCTAAATTTTACTCAGTTAAAAGCAATGATGGCAGCGAATACGCCTTTAGGCTTAACTCCTGGCCTTATGCTCATACTAACTGCGCTGCAGGTCATTCTGATTGGGCCAATAATTAACATTATCCCTACGATGGGCGAAGAGTTAGGCTGGCGGGGGTATCTTCTTCCGAAACTTAGAGAAGTATGTTCCGACAGAACTGCGCTTGTCCTTACAGGTGCTGTTTGGGGCTTCTGGCATCTTCCTGCCATTGTTATGGGGCATAACTACGGCACTGAATATTTCGGCTACCCATGGCTCGGTATTGCTGCAATGATAGTTTTTTGCATAGTTTTAGGCATTATTGAGGGGTATGCAACTATTAAGCTAAACAGCGCAATACCTGCTGCAATGATACATTCAACTGCAAACGCAGGCGCAGCGCTTCCGATTTTATTAGCTAAAGAAGGCTATAACACTCTAGTCGGTCCTGCTATTAGCGGCCTTGCCGGCGGGATACCATTGCTCGTTTTAGCGCTGATACTTTTTATTAAAGTCGGGGCATCAAGCGAGCATAATAATAATAGTTAATTTGCTCAAGATAGGCGGTGATTATATGGCAAAATTCGAAAGGCTAATTACAGGTGATTTTTATAGAGTACTTGCCGCCCTGGAAGATGCCATTCTCAGCAAAGGCGTTTCTATGCAATTAGTTGATAAGAGTGACTATTCTGCAGGGGATGCAAAAATAGCTGTAAGGGTATTTGATAAATACTATATGCGAAATGGGAACAGGGCTAGTTTGAGCGTGACTTTAGTTGGCCATGGTACGGATATCTTTGTTTCGGCCATTGGCGCAGGCGGCGGCCAGGGTGTCTTTATTAACTTTAGCTTAGGTGCTGAAAGCGATTTAGTCACTATAGTTGAAGAAAGCCTAAAAAGCATAACATAAAAGCCTTTTTCAGCAGAAGACCTGCCAAGGCTTCAATGCATAATAATAGTATTCGGCAGAATTAAAAATATATTTTAAACCCTGCGCTTAGGTCGTGTCAATAGTTAGTGTAAAATAGTTCTGGGTAAAATGTTGAGGTACACTACATAGGTAACAGAAAGAAGCAAGAGAAAACCCCCGGTTTGGTATAATTGGAATCACAACAGCCAATTAGACAAAGGAGGGAATATCTCTTGCAAAAGAAGCGTAACACAGAGCAAATGTATCGTCAACGTATGATGAATTATGCCAAGCATCACACTGTAACAGATACCGCCAACCGATACCATTGCAGCAGGAAAACAGTACACAAATGGAAGAACAGATAGGATGGAACGCCCGAGAGCCTGATGGATCAAAGCCGCAAGCCAAAAAGTCCGGCTCGAAAGTATAGCGAAAAGACGCTGAACAAAATACGGAAACGGCTTAAGAAATGTTGCTGGACTGATGTGCTGATGGCATACCAATTATCCATAGAGCGTGACGGCTTTAGAGGGAGCTATGGGGGATTTAAGCGAATTGCAGCAAGACTCAAAGCAGAAAAAGGCAAGAAGAAGAAAACTAAGCGCAGCTTCAAACCATATGAGCGGGCTGCATATCCTGGTCAAAAGGTGCAGATTGATGTAAAGTTCGTGCCATCGCATTGCGTTGCAGACGGGAACAAATATTATCAGTTTACGGCTGTGGATGAATGTACGCGCTGGGCGTTTCGTGAGATGTACGATGAGCATAGTACATATAGCGCAAATGACTTTCTCATTAAGCTCATTGCACACGCGCCATTCCCAATACGAGAAGTACAGACAGACAATGGCACTGAATTTACTAATACGCTAATCGTTACAAAAGCAAAGCACAAAACACTGTTTGAACAAACATTATTTAATATGGGTATTTTATATCATAGAATCCGAATTGCAACACCGCGGCATAATGGCAAGGTAGAACGGCAACATAGAACAGATACACTGCGGTTTTACAGCAGCCTTAGGATGTATTCCTTAGAGGATGGGAGAAAGCAGCTTAAGGTTTACCAAGCTAAGTCTAATAATCATATAAAGACGTGCTTAAAGCTCCGGTCCCCAAATGCAGTACTTAAAGACTACCTTTGGGTAATGTGAGCCCAACTTCAATAGTCAAGGCCTTGCGGCGACGTGTGCCGCAAGGCCAATCCCGATTATTCCATTCGGGTGCCGCTGTCAAGGCCAGGTAGTATTTTCTAGGAAAATCTCCACCTTCCCCATGACAGCTTTCCTTGCACAAATGTGTAACCTATGTTTGACGCCGCTACAAGCACCTGTTTCTGCGGTTTAAAGGCTTGTTGCTATTAACTTTAAAGGTCTGGTATACTTATATGAGCCCTGAGGGGGCTGAGTTATTGTAAATGCCGGCTGTTTTTTTGTTATAAGGCGAATAAATAAAGCTGGTTGTTGGTCTTAGTTTTGTTGGTAACAGGGCGCAATTGTTTTTCAAGCGCCATTTAATGCAATAGCAGTATTGAATCTGCACCTGCCCTAAAAGCTGCCGGTTCGCTGGCTGAATGGTGTATGTGCATTATTGTAAACTGCTTCTTGATGGCAATAAGTGTGGAACATGCGGATTATTGCACAATTTCATAAGGGCGATGAACTTCGGTTTATTTCTCATTTGGATATTCTAAGATTAATGCAGCGCGCAATGCGGCGGGCGGGGTTTCCGCTGACGTATTCTCAGGGGTTTAATCCGCATCCGCTGGTTTCATTTGCATCTGCTTTGGCTTTGGGTTATACGAGCGATGCGGAATGGGTTGATGTAAAACTTAACGAAGATATTTTACCTAAGGATTTTAAAGAACGCCTTAACTCTTCTTTGCCCGCGGGTTTATCCATCAGCTGTGCAAAAGTAATTAAAGACTCAGAAAAGTCGCTTACAATGCTTTTAAAGCAGGCAGCATATAGTGTGATGTTTGAATTTGATGAGCCAGTCCATGCGGATGTACTACGGCGCGGCATTGACACTCTGCTGTCCGGGCCGATATTTGTTACTAAACGCACAAAGGGCGGGTTTAAAAGCGTAGATTTGCGCCCTAATCTAATCAGTATGGATTATTCTATGCCTAATGCTAAAAAAGATGATGCTCAAAAAACTGCACAACTTAGAGTTGAAGGCGTGCTAAACGCATCCGGCGGACTGCAGGTTGAATTATTGCTTAAAGAGCTGTTAAAAACATGCGGAGTGGATGCGCGCACAAGAGTACATAGAACAGCTGTTGTTTTCGAGAATTTTGAGGAACTGCATGAATAAAGAACTAGTTGTGGATATCAACCGTTTTCAAACAAGGGTTGTGCTGCTTGAAAACGGACAGCCTACCGAAATTTACATTGAACATCGCGGCCATGAAAGACTGGTCGGCAATATCTATAGCGGGAAGGTGCAAAATGTACTTCCGGGTATGCAGGCTGCTTTTGTAGATATAGGCCTTGAGCGCAATGCTTTTTTATATGTGGGCGATATACAAATCGAACGCTCTGATTTTCAGTTTTATGATACATCGCAGGAACTGCGCATACCTTTGCCTAACATTCAGGATATGGTTGTACCTGGCCAACAAATAATGGTACAGGTCTTGAAAGAACCAGCGGGCACAAAAGGCGCAAGAATAACAACTCATATAACCTTGCCAGGCAGAACGCTTATTTTGATGCCGACTGTAAACTATGTTGGCGTTTCTCGAAGGATAGCTGACGAAGAAGAAAGAAAGCGGTTGCGCGCTGTTTTAGAAACCCTAAAACCATCCGGCATGGGCTTAATAGTCAGAACAGTTGCCGAAGGTAAATCTAAAGAGGAATTTAAATCAGATATTAAATTTCTTGAAAGGCTGTGGCGGAGGATTTCCCAAAAGAGAACGCTTGTTAAAGCGCCCTGTCTTCTGCGCGCTGAAGAACCACTGGTTTTTCGCACAATCAGGGATCTCTTTACGCCGGATATTGAGCGGCTCACAATCAACGACGCAGAATTTTATGAGCGTGTTTTAGTTATCGCAAGCATAATTTCACCTAAACTTTCTAAGAGAGTGAAGCTCTATGAAGGTGAGGAAGATTTGTTTGATTATTATGACTTAGAAAGCAAGATAGAAAAAGCGCTCTCAAGATGTGTTTGGCTTGCTAATGGAGGATATATTATTATTGACCAGACTGAAGCTTTCACAAGCATCGATGTAAACACAGGGCGTTTTGTGGGCACAGACAACCTTCAGGAAACGATAACGCAGGCAAATTGCGAGGCAGCAAAAGAAATAGCGCGTCAGCTGCGTCTTCGTGATATAGGCGGCATTATTATCGTTGATTTTATTGATATGGAAGATATAGCGGATAAAGAGCGAGTGCTTGATACATTAAAAACAGAGTTGAAAAAAGACCGTACTAAGTCAAATGTACTTGGCATCACACAGCTTGGTCTGGTTGAAATGACAAGGAAAAAGACTAGGCAAAGCATAAGCCAAACTCTGCAAATTCCATGCCCATGCTGCAACGGCACAGGCAAGGTGCTTTCCCCAGAAACAACAGTGTTGAAAGTGCGAAAAATGCTCCATAAGAATATGCTTAACGAGACAATGAAGCACTACCTTGTTGAAGTACATTCGGAAATTGCAGATTTAATTGAAGAATGTTCGTATACAAAGACGCCCTTGCTGCCTGTAGCTCAAGGCAGAAGCGTTTATGTCAAAGTAGTACCTGAATTTAATATAGATGAATTCAGGATTCACTCACTGCCAAAAGCTCCCGAAAATACTGAGGGTTTGCGCAGGTATGATTGAACGATTAAGTATAATTGGAGGCATACATTATGAAATTATGCAGGGCAGCTAATGAAAAGGAAACCTTTTATGCGCAAATAGAAGGTGATGTGCTAAAACGCTTAAGAGGAGACTTGTTTGACGAACTGCGCTTTGACGGCAGGGAATATCCGCTGTCAGAAGTTAGGCTTCTTGCGCCTGTTATGCCAAGCAAAATAGTGTGTCTGGGCAAAAACTACGTTGACCATGCAATGGAGGTTGATGAGGTTATCCCGGATGAGCCCCTGCTGTTTTTAAAACCTCCAAGCAGCGTAATCGACCCTGAGAGCGAAATCCTTTGGCCTAAACAAAGCAGAAGGGTTGATTTTGAGGCAGAGCTTGCTGTAGTAATAGGGGAAACGTGCAAAGATGTCCAGTTAGGGGAAGCTTCGAAAGTTATTTTTGGTTACACATGTTTAAATGATGTAACTGCGCGTGATTTACAGGGGAGAGACGGTCAGTGGACGCGCTCAAAAAGCTTTGACACATTTTGCCCTATAGGGCCGTGGATTGAGACTGAACTTGACCCTAATAATCTTAGGGTGCAGTCAAGATTAAACGGAACAATCAAGCAGGATGCTTCAACTGCTAGTTTAATCTTTAATGTTGACAGGCTTGTGCATTTTATAACACAGGTGATGACGCTTGTCCCTGGAGATATAATTGCAACAGGCACGCCTGCAGGAATTGGACCTATGCGCCACGGCGATATAGTAGAAGTTGAGGTACAAGGCATAGGAATCCTTCGCAACAAAGTAATAAAACCATAACCCCGAGGAGTGTTTATGCCAGCTTCAGATCCAATAAAAAACAGACAGCTTGATGAACTATTTCAGGCAATTCTGCTGCTTGAAACGAAAGAAGAATGCTATCGTTTTTTCGAAGATATTTTTACTGTTTCCGAACTTTTGGCTGTTGCCCAGCGGCTTGAAGTTGCAAAGCTGCTGAGCCTTGGCAAAACGCAAAAAGAAATTTCACAAAAGCTTGGGGCATCGACAGCTACTATTAGCAGGGTTAACCGGGCACTTAGGTTTGGGGCCGGAGGTTATCAGCAAATGCTTCTTCGGCTGGAGAAAGAATTTAAAAAGGTTAAAAGCAAAAAAGCATGGAGGATTGCTGATGTCGCTTGATGGGTTGTCACTTTTAGCAGTATGTACAGATTTAA
>JAKJBL010000008.1:26663-28492 GCA_022707005.1 Bacillota bacterium
TACAAGATACGCTTTTGTTCACCATTAGAACAGGAGGCAGCAGATATAAGCTTTTGCTGTGCGTTCATCCGCAAAATGGGCGCGTTCAGCTTACTGAGAAAAGTTTTCTCAACCCACCCGAAGCATATGTCTTTTGCATGCTGCTGCGCAAGCGAATAGGTTCAGGCAGAATAAGCAGAATTGAACAACTCAGGCTTGACAGAATCTTAATAATACACATTGAAGCGTATGATGAGCTCGGAGACTTAGTATCATATAAGCTAATAATTGAGCTCATGGGAAAGCATTCAAACATCTGCCTGCTCAATAATAAAGATGTTATTGTAGATTGCATACGCCATATTGGCTCCGGGATGACAAGCATACGTTTTTTAATGCCTGGCGCAGCTTATTCGCTGCCGCCTTCACAGGCTAAGATAAACCCTCTTGCTGCTTCTGTTGAAGAATTTTCTAAGGCATTAGGTATTGGCGGCATTGCGCACAAAATCTTAACTGCCCATTTTTCGGGTCTGTCTACAGAGTGCGCCAGGCAAATAGTAGCTAAATGGTCTGGAGAAGCAGAGCTTTATATAGATAATATTTCACCTGCAGAGAAAGAGGCTTTGGCTCAATACCTATTTAAGTTATATCAATCCTTCAAAGAAGGAATGTTTTCACCAACGCTTTTGTATAACAGTTTTAACGAACCTATAGGCATATATCCCTTTGAACCATTATGTCCGCAGGGGTTGTGCAAAAAGCAGCCATCCATGAGCGCAGCTTTGGATATACATTATGGTACGCTTGACAGCCTCGAGCGCATCCACAAAAGCAGCTCAGATATTAAAAAGAAGTTGAACAACCATTTGGCACGGCTGCAAAAAAAGCTGATTATTTTTACAGAAACACTTAACCAAGAGGCAGATTTAGAGAAATTTAAGCTTTACGGGGAGCTGGTCTTGTCAAACATGCATTTAATCACACGAGGAATGCAGTTTGTTAAGGTTTTAAACTTTTATAATGAGCCTGCTGATGAACTCATTATTGAGCTTGATGAAAGAATGTCGCCTCAAGAAAATGCGCAAGCCTTTTTCAAGCGTTACCGCAAAGGGAAGGTTGCGAAATCACTTGCCTCTGTGTATTATCAAAAGACCTTAGAAGAAATTGAATATCTTGAAGGGCAGCTTGATAACCTGCGCAAAAGCACTGCTGATGAGGAGTTCAGCGAAATACGGTCAGAGCTAATTAATGAAGGCTATTTAAAGCCCGAGCCTGTTCGGCGCAAGCCAAAAAAACATTTGCCTACTAAGCCCTTGCTTATATGCTCTTCGCAGGGGCATGAAATATATGTTGGCAGAAACAACCAGCAGAACGAAGCGATAACTCTGCGATTTGCAAAAGGGGATGATTGGTGGCTGCACACTAAAGACATCCCGGGCTCCCATGTCATTGTTCGCTTTAAGGGCGAGTTGCCATATACAACTTTGCAAGAAGCTGCCTTACTCGCAGCTTACTTTAGCAGGGCAAGAAACTCAGCATCCGTGCCTGTGGATTATTGCGAACGCAAATATGTAAAAAAACCATCCGGCGCAAAACCAGGCAGGGTTATATATTCAAATCACAAAACAATATATATAACACCTGATGAAGCAAAAGTGCAAAAGCTTCTTAATGCTTAGGAGCTATGTGCTTGATTAACCTTTTTGAAACAATACCAAGGAGCATAGCAAAGGCAATGCCAATTGAGCTGGCTATGAGCAGACTAAGACCCATAAGCGCATTTATTAAATACGGGAAGGCCTCCTGGCTTGCTGAAAACGCAGGCGCACTATGCTCAAACAGAACAAAAT
>JAKJBL010000090.1 GCA_022707005.1 Bacillota bacterium
CGTAGGTTTTTACGCGGCCTATAACGTCGTCGCTTTTAACTGTGAGAATTTCCTGGAGTGTATTCGCAGCTCCGTAAGCTTCAAGCGCCCACACTTCCATTTCGCCAAACCTCTGCCCGCCAAACTGCGCTTTGCCGCCAAGCGGCTGCTGGGTTACAAGCGAGTATGGGCCGGTAGAACGCGCGTGAATCTTATCGTCAACTAAGTGCGCAAGCTTTAAATAATACATATAGCCGACTGAAATAGGCTTTTCGAATGCCTCGCCTGTCCTGCCGTCATATAGGATTGACTTGCCATGCTCTTCAAAACCCGCCCGTAGCAAGAGCGACTGAATATCGTCTTCTGTAGCGCCGTCAAAAACAGGTGAAGCAATGTTCCAGCCGAGCTTTTTTGCGGCAAGCCCAAGATGGAGCTCAAACACCTGCCCTATATTCATACGCGACGGCACACCAAGGGGGTTAAGGACTATTTGCAGCGGCGTTCCGTCTTCGAGGTAGGGCATATCTTCGACTGGTAGTATTCTTGAAATTACGCCCTTGTTGCCATGGCGCCCGGCCATCTTGTCGCCGACTGAAATTTTGCGCTTTTGGGCTATATATACGCGTACGAGTGAATTGACACCTGGCGAGAGCTCATCCTTGTTTTCACGAGTAAAGACTTTTACATCAACTATAATTCCATCCTCGCCATGGGGTACGCGCAAAGATGTGTCGCGCACCTCACGCGCCTTTTCTCCGAAAATTGCACGCAACAGCCGTTCTTCGGCAGTAAGTTCAGTCTCGCCCTTTGGTGTAACTTTACCAACAAGAATATCCCCTGAGCGCACCTCTGCTCCCGGCCTTATTATCCCGTTTTCGTCAAGGTTTGCGAGCGCGTCTTCTCCGATATTAGGGATGTCGCGTGTAATTTCTTCAGGGCCGAGCTTTGTATCGCGCGCTTCTATTTCGTGTTCTTCAATGTGGATTGAGGTAAATATATCGTCTTTTACAAGTTCTTCGCTAATAAGCACTGCATCTTCGAAATTATAGCCTTCCCACGCCATAAAGCCGATTAGAATATTCCTGCCGAGCGCGATTTCACCCTGGTCTGTTGAAGCGCCGTCAGCTATGACCTGCCCTGCTTCCACACTTTCACCGAGCTTTACAATCGGGCGCTGGTTAAGGCAGGTGCCCTGGTTTGAACGCTGGAACTTAGTCAGCTTATAGCTGTGCTCAATCCCATCATCTTGCCGCACAGTTATTTTACGTGCTGAAACATGGGTAATCTCGCCTGCCTTGAGCGCTATTACAACAACGCCGGAATCATGGGCTGCCTTGTATTCCATACCTGTTCCGACAATCGGTGCTTCGGGCATGAGCAGAGGCACTGCCTGGCGCTGCATATTCGCGCCCATGAGCGCACGGTTCGCGTCATCGTTTTCTAAAAATGGAATCATGGCAGTTGCTACAGAGACAAGCTGCTTAGGCGAAACGTCCATGTAGTCTACTTCATTGCTCTTGACCTCAATAATTTGGTCGCGAAGCCTTGCGACAACCCTGTTCCGCTTAAACCAGCGCGTCTCTTGGTCAATAACTTCGTTTGCCTGAGCAACGATGTAGTTGTCTTCTTCGTCTGCAGTGAGATATTCTATTTCTTCTGTTATCAGTCGGTTTTTCGCGTCTACCTTTCTGTAGGGCGCTTCAATAAATCCGTATTCGTTTATGCGCGCATAAGTCGAGAGCGAGTTTATAAGCCCGATGTTTGGCCCTTCAGGGGTTTCTATAGGGCACATGCGCCCATAGTGCGAAAAGTGAACGTCACGCACATCAAAAGTGGCGCGCTCACGGTTTAACCCGCCCGGTCCAAGCGCGGACAGGCGGCGTTTGTGGGTAAGCTCAGCAAGGGGGTTTGTCTGATCCATAAACTGCGAGAGCTGCGATGAACCGAAAAACTCTTTAATTGCGGCAGTAACCGGCCTTATGTTAATTAAATTTGATGGCATTGCCACATCCATATCCTGGATACTCATCCGCTCACGCACAACGCGCTCAAGCCGCGTAAGCCCAACCCTAAGCTGATTTTGCAAAAGCTCGCCTACGGAGCGAATTCTGCGGTTGCCTAAATGGTCTATGTCGTCAATATGCCCTATATCATAGTTTAAGCCGAGCATATAGCTTATTGAGGCAACAATATCATCAGCAATGATATGGCGCGGTATTAGCTTTGCTATGTTATCCTTTAAAAATGACTTCTTCGCGTCTTCGTCCATTTCAGCGCATTCTTCAAGGAGCTGCCTGAGCGTAGGATAATGCACGTCCTCATTTAAGCCTGCCTCAAGCGGGTCGAAAGAAAGGTGAAGTTTCGGGTTTACAAATCTGTTGCCGAGAACTTTTTGCTTGCCGCCTTCGCGCTCAACCCAAACGCCTTGAATGCCGGCGTCCTGAATTTCGCGCGCTTTGGAGCGGCTTAGCGTTTCGCCGGTTTCTGCAAAGATTTCACCTGTGTAGGGTGATATAATATCTTCTGCAGCTACCCGGCCTGCAAGCCGCTGTGCAAGCGACAGCTTTTTGTTGAACTTGTAGCGACCGACGCGCGCCAAATCATAGCGCTTATCAAAAAACAGTGAATTTAGAAGCGTCCTTGCGCTTTCTTCCGTAGGAGGTTCGCCAGGCCGCTGACGTTTGTAAATTTCTATAAGTCCCTCTTCAACTGAAGCTGTGCTGTCTTTTTGCAAAGTGTTTGTAAGTCGTTCCTCTGAGCCTAAGAGTTCTTCGATCTGTGCGTTTGTGCCGTAGCCCAAGGCGCGCAGCAGCGCTGTAATATGCACTTTGCGCTGTCTGTCGATTTTTACGTAAAGCATTTCATTGCTGTCGGTTTCGTATTCAAGCCAGGCGCCGCGGTTAGGTATTACCTGCGCAGCAAAAAGCGGCTTACCCATTTTATCATAAGATTTTGAATAATACACACCGGGAGAGCGGACAAGCTGGCTGACTATAACACGCTCAGCGCCGTTGATTATAAAAGTGCCCTGCTCTGTCATAAGCGGGAAATCGCCCATAAAGACTTCCTGCTGTTTAACTTCACCGGTCTCCTTATTTATAAGGCGCACAATAACCTTAAGAGGAGCAGAGTAGTTTACATCGCGCTCCTTGCATTCTTCAACTGAATATTTCGGGTTTGACCTGTCGATATAATAATCAACAAATTCAAGCACTAATTTTTCAGAGTAGTCGGTTATAGGCGAAATATCGTTTAGAACCTCACGCAAATCCTGTGCGATAAATCTATCGAAAGAGTTCTTTTGCACTTCAATTAAATCAGGAACATCCAGGACCTCGTCAATCCGAGAAAAGCTCATTCGCGTACGTTTGCCCACCTGCACTTCATGCACCATCGCGTTCACCCCTAACTGATGCGTACGCATCAAAATCATTGACATAAATCTGTATTACTCCGCGTTGAGGCTTTAAACCGGCTGAAGCTGCCGATGTGCCTATTGGAGTATTGCCAAACATACGCCCTTACATACCACGCGCCGCATATATTCCTAAAAACAAACATATTTTAGGTTAAATGCGGCAGCCTGAAGACCCGCAAAAGGGTATATGTTTAAATAATCACACATATGTGCAGTTTATTATAATAACATTACAGTGCGCAAGTGTCAACTGTTGATTTTCAAGAAAGTGTTATTTCATTTTTGAAAAAATCATTCTGCCTGCAGCCGTTTGCAGCACGCTTGTAACTACGACCTCAACAACCTCATTTATACTGCGCCTGCCGTTTTCAACAACTATCATAGTGCCATCGTCTAAATAGCCAATTCCCTGCCCTGATTCCTTGCCCTCCTTAACAACTGAAACAAGCATTTCTTCACCAGGGACTACCACAGGCTTAAGCGCATTTGCAAGCTCGTTGATATTGAGCACAGGCACGCTTTGCACACCTGCGACTTTATTAAGGTTAAAATCATTTGTTACGACTACTCCCCCCATATCCTGGGCAAGGCGCAAAAGCTTAGCATCAACTTCTGAAATATCGTCATAATCACGCTCTTCGACAAGTACAGGTATCGAAAGCTCCTTTTGCATAAGCTGAAGAATATCAAGCCCGCGCCTGCCGCGGCCGCGTTTTAGCGCATCCGCGCTGTCTGCAATATGCCTTAGTTCCTGAAGCACAAAGCCCGGCACAACGAGTTTGCCCTCGATTATGCCTGTTTGGCAAATATCAAAAATGCGCCCGTCAATAATGACTGATGTATCAAGCAATTTTGGGCGGGAGTACAAATTGGAATGCTC
>JAKJBL010000091.1 GCA_022707005.1 Bacillota bacterium
AGTTTCACACACTTCTTTTGCACGTTCGTCAGCCCGCTCCGTTATTGTAAGCACTTTTGCATGTAAAGGCGCTACCCATGCAGGAAAAGCGCCTGCGCAGTGTTCAGTAAGGATGCCGATGAAACGTTCAATCGAGCCAAAAACAACCGTATGTATCATCACAGGGCGATGCTTTTCGTTATCAGCACCAACATAAGAAAGATCAAAACGTTCCGGCATTTGGAAATCGAGCTGTATTGTCCCACACTGCCAAGTACGGCCTATTGCATCCTCTAGGTGAAAATCAATTTTTGGTCCGTAGAATGCCCCATCGCCTTCGTTAATTTTATAAATCTGCCCGTTTTCATCAAGCGCTGCTTTAAGCGCCTCAATTGCCTTATTCCACTGCTCATCGCTCCCCATGCTGTTTGAGGGACGTGTGGACAGCTCTACACTATACTTAAACCCGAATGTATCGTAGAAGTACTTGAATTTATCGATAACTCCAAGCAGCTCCGATTTTATCTGTTCAGATGTCATGAATATATGGGCATCATCTTGGGTAAAACAACGCACGCGCATAAGTCCGTGAAGAGCGCCAGAAATTTCATGCCTATGAACCAGCCCTAGTTCTGCAAGCCTCTCTGGTAAATCACGGTAAGAATAAATCTTACGTTTATATGCTAAGATTGCGCCAGGGCAGTTCATTGGTTTAACTGCATAGTCTTCATCATCAATTTTTGTAAAGTACATATTGTCTTTGTAATGATCCCAATGCCCAGAGCGAATCCAGAGCTCGCGGTTGAGTATAATCGGCGTCTTGAGCTCCTTGTAACCGCGCGCATAATGCTGTATTCTCCAAAAGTCCTCCAATTGGTTTCGCAGTACCATCCCATTTGGGTAGAAAAAAGGAAAACCGGGACCCTCATCATGTATGTCAAACAAGTCCAGCTCACGGCCCAGCCTTCGATGGTCACGCTTCTTCGCCTCTTCAAGCCTGAACAGATATTCCTCGAGAGCCGCCTTTTTTTCAAAAGCAGTTCCATAAATTCGTTGGAGCATTTTATTCTTTTCGCTTCCGCGCCAATATGCGCCGGCAAGACTCATGAGCTTGGTATTCTTAACCTTGCCTGTGCTTGGCAAATGCGGCCCTGCGCATAAGTCCACGAATTCACCCTGCTTATAAAAGCTGATAATGCTTTCTTCTGGCAAATCACGAATAAGTTCTATCTTATATGGCTCGTTCTTGTCTTCCATATATGCAAGCGCTTCCTCACGCGGAAGCTCAAAACGTTCAACGGGAAAGTCCTCGTTAATTATACGTTCCATTTCAGCTTCGATTTTATTTAAATCCTCCGATGAAAATGGCTCGGGTTTATCAAAATCATAATAGTATCCTGTTTCGATTGCCGGCCCTATTGCAAGTACAGCCTCAGGAAAAAGCCGTTTGACTGCTTGCGCGAGCACGTGCGATGCAGTGTGGCGGTACCCCAACCGCCCTCCCTCATCCTGCCAGCTAAGAAACCTTATGCTGTGGTCTCCGTTTATTGGCCGAAAAGCATCGTATGGTTTACCATCCAATTCACACACTAATGTGTTCTTTGCAAGCCTTTGGCTTATTGATGCTGCGATTTCAAGCGCTGTCATGCCATCTTTAAATTCTTTTGTGCTGCCATCGGGAAATGTGAGTTCCATATTCCGCCTCCAGATTGTAATACGTTATTTTAATACGGTTATAAATCTAAAAAATAAAAACGTCCCTAGCCAAACTGGCATAGGGACGAGAAACTCCCGCGGTTCCACCCTAGTTGCATTAAACCCCTCAAATAGCAGATATCGGTGCTGACCGGCATAATCATTTGGTTGGTTTTCTCTAGCTTAGGTATAAGGCGCTTTCAGCTGTTGAGCCTTTCTCTGTAAAGCCTGCTAGCCAGATACTTGTCCAAAGTCATTTTATGTACCGTAATTATATGCCCGCACAGTTTTCGAGTCAAGCGCTATTATATAGGCAGACGCCTTACTTCAAAACAATTATTCGGTTTATTACCTTACAAACCGCACGCGGCCTGCAAATACCCTTGACAACATTTCTGCCAAAGGGGTGTTCACCTGCCCTGAAAGGTCATATACAGTAAGCCGTTCAGGCGCCATTTCAACCAAAATACTCACAAGCCGGTCAGGGTCGCAGCTGTCGTAATCTATTCTTGCATCGCTTTCATCAGTGAGTGTGCAGGAACCGTCCGGATGCAGCAGTAGAGAAATCTCCCTTACACGAGATGGCTTAACCTGGACAAAGGCTTTAAGAACACCCATGAGTTCCAAGTATTCCTTTTCGAGCATGAGCTCTTCAGCTGCGCTTTGCACACACAAACGCCACGCGCCGACTGTTTCGGGCATCCGAAAACGCATATAACCGGACAGATGCAAGATTTCTTCTTCTTCGAGGTATGCCTTCAGGGCGCGGCGCACAGCACCCGGTCGCTCAACTTTTCTTGCACAGCGAATAGCTTCTGCAAGAACTGCCTGCTTTTCAACCAAAGGAAACGGCAAATGGTCAGCAAGTTTTGCAAGTTCAAATTGGCATAAATCACGGCACAGCAATAGTGCTAGAGCCGTGCTGAGCGCATCCAGCCCGCCCGGTTCTGCCAGTTCGGCTTCAATCCCTACAGTACATTGAGACAAGGTGAAGACATGGGTTGTTTGTATAAGCCGTCTTTCGAGAAGCTTATGAACATTCCCTTCACACTCTTCTATATCTATTCTGCGCTTAAGCATACTTACTCCCTTACTGCAGCGCTCGCCATTATGGCATACCCTATATTATGCAAAAACGGGGAAAAGGATTCCCGCAACGCTGTTAGTATGACCGGCAAATGTTAGTTCTTACTTGGGAATTACTTCTGCAAAAATCTGCGCATGTAAAAAGCCGCCAAAAAAGCGGCTTAAAGCTGAAACTGCAATTAAATAGTGTTCGCTAAATTAAGCTTCTGGCTTTGTATCGACCTTGTCTAAAACTCTAATATTGGTGAATCTCTGTGGTTGAATTGGGCAATCACGCCTATCGACTTGAGCGGCCGCAATAGCATCCACAACCTCCAACCCGGAAATGACTGAACCAAAAGCAGCATACTGACCATCAAGGTGAGGCGAATCTTTATGCATAATAAAAAACTGCGACCCTGCGGAATTTGGGTTTGAAGAGCGCGCCATAGAAATAACGCCGCGTTTATGTTTGAGTGGGTTGCTCCACCCATTCGCCTTAAACTCTCCCTCAATGCTGTAAGCGCTTAATCAGAATTCGTATTATTCGCGCCATAAAAATAAACCCTGCAGCTACACCAATTGCAAACGGGGCTAAAATTACTGCGGATTTTAAGATAGTAGCAAAATTGAAAGCCAATACAGCTTCCGTAAATCTATTTATTGTTTGAAGCATCACCTGATAATATCCAAGCAATATAAGAAGCATTGACCCGCTCAAGCCAGGCACTGCCATAACAGCTGCTGCTAAAAACCCAAGCACAACTGCAAGCATGGCATGTGCAAGCGTGGGGTTGAGGTTAAAGCCAGTTCCACTGCTGTGAACATTAAGTGTTAGTAAGACCAAGCCTGCTGCCATCCCTATAAGCAGCATGGCATTTAATAGGGAAATCCGCTTGCCGCGCACACGCTGTATGAGCATAGGCAGCGCCCCAAGAATCATTCCTGCAAAAGCACATGCTGTAATTAGGGGAAATTCTATAAACAGCTGTTCAATAAAATAAGAAAAAATTATAACTCCAAACACCATACCCAAAATATACGGTGCAAGGATTCTACCCTGCTTTGAAACCTGCTTGCGCAGGGTCAAAAAATCCAACAGTTTATCGTAAATACCCATTGACATAGCCATTGAGCCCCCGCTAACTCCAGGTATCACAACAGAAATTCCTATTAGTGCGCCTTTAAGAAGCTTGATAAGAAATCGCATCCGCATGCTCTCCAAAGTTTTAACGCTTTTTAAGGTCTTAAGCTTGGTCTATACTTGCATTAAAACCACAAAATTGGCAACTTTAAAACATTGTATCCTTAGGTTGAATAAGTGTCAATGCAGCCGCCGGATATGGTTCTACTCCAATTATCGTAACGGATTTGGACAAGCGAGCCGCAACTTAGCTGCAATTAGATAAATCATACATGAGAAGCCCTCTATTGTATGGTAACCTCGTGCTTTACGCTTAGCCGCTTGGATCATACTATTGATTCCCTCGCATATGGCGTTCGTCAGTCTTGTCGTAAATATGCTGAGTAT
>JAKJBL010000092.1:0-1046 GCA_022707005.1 Bacillota bacterium
CTTTTAGGCTTTTCTCGAAATGACATGTTGCCCCTAAGGTTAAACCTGCCATCCGTTATTTTGGTCTCCATAGTAATATTGTTTGACCATTTTGCTTTAATTGCAGGAGTTATAAAGCGAAGCTTAATATCTTCTTCAGTCATTTGCCATTTTTCAATCACTCTTAGCTCCTTCCTTTGCCTGTAAAAACCGGCAGAATAACCCCAGCGTAAAATGAAGCATTGTTTGCAGTCAGAGTCTTCGGCCTGCGCCTGACTATAATAAAAAGCTTTAAATTATATTCAACAGTATATTCTTAAGAGCCATATACAGCCCTATATGGTTATATATTACAGATTATAGCACGACATGGCGCCCCGCTCAAGGCTGGAGCCATAAAGTAAGCAGCTATGTAATTCTTGAACTGCCGGCCTGTCCCCCACGCACATTAATGCCCTATGCGCATGGACAAACATACGAGGGGGATTAACTCACATCGCAAAAACAAAGCCTGTACAGCGCGAATTAAGCGCGCTATTGCAATCAGCAGTTATTTATATAGACGCTCACAGACTTGTTATGCAAATCGTTTAATGAAAAAAAAATAGCCTTGCAAACCTATGCGCCTTACAAGCAACAGCAAGCAGCGTAGTATACTATTTAAGTGCAACAAACCGAATCCAATGCATCCTATGAGTGTCTAATATAAAGCCAGATTAAGATAATAAAAACAGGCGAATGCAGACCACGCACCCCCTAAACTTACCCCCCTCCTTGTAGGTAGTTGTGTAGGTCTTTTTTAGAAATCTTGTAGGTAGTTTTGTTGGTCGTAGCATACAGTTTTGCTCAAGTTTGCTCAATCTTTTGAGCAGGAGCCAAGTTAAAGCCCATGTTAGAAGAATTAGGAAACCCCCTAAACTCCTTGAGTTTAGGGGGTTTGGCGGAGAAGGAGGGATTTGAACCCTCGCACCGGTTCGCCCAGCCTACTCCCTTAGCAGGGGAGCCCCTTACAGCCACTTGGGTACTTCTCCGTATATTGGTGGCGGAGAGAGAGGGATTCGAACCCC
>JAKJBL010000092.1:1091-1588 GCA_022707005.1 Bacillota bacterium
ATAAACCACTCGGACATCTCTCCGAAAATAGTGCCATTGAATTATAGCAAATGCACTAATCTATGTCAAGACAGCCGAGGCCCTTTTAGGCAGAGCTGCGCTTCATCTTCTGTTAATAAAGCGTTGTACTCAAGCGAGAATAATGGTATTATTTTATCAGTATATTTTATAAGGAGTACCGGCTTTAAATGAAGAAGCTGAGCGTGCATGAAGCGGCAGGGCAGACGCTCTGCCATGATGTAACCGCAATTACAAAAAACGGTGATAAAGGCCCGCTGTTTCGGCGCGGCCATGTTATAAAAGCAGAAGATGTTGAAAAGCTCCTCGATATAGGCAAGCGCCATATTTTCATTTGGGAGCCGGAAGCGGATGAAGTTCACGAGGAAGACGCAGCGCGCCTTGTTGTAGAGGAGCTTTTATTGGGTAGCGGGCTTGACGCAGACGGCCCTTGTGAGGGCAAGTACAGGCTGTTTTCAACTGTTGACGGGCTTCTTAGG
>JAKJBL010000092.1:1598-4266 GCA_022707005.1 Bacillota bacterium
AAACAGCGCAGGGCTTAAAAAGCTTAACTCTGTTGAGGATTATACTATTGCAAGCCTGCCTGACAGAATGCCTGTTACAAAGGGGTGCACGCTTGCAGGCATACGCATAGTGCCTCTTGTAACAAAGCGTGAAAACGTGCTTTTGGCAGTGCAGCTTGCAAAAGCATACAGCCCAATCTTTGAGGTCAAACAGTACAGCCCGCTCCCAACAGGCATAATAATTACAGGCAGCGAAATTTTTTATGGCAGGGTGGAGGATGCGTTTTTCCCGGTGCTTGAAAAGAAGCTTAAGCGCTATGGCGCAAACCTTCTTGGCGTAACAAAATGCCCTGATTCAGTTGAGACTATTCTACTAAGTCTTGAGGCTTTTATTAAGCAGGGCGCAAAGCTCGTGCTTTTTACAGGTGGCATGAGCGTTGATGCGGATGATGTAACGCCTCTTGCAATCCGCCAGAGCGGCGCAAAGATGCTTTGCCGAGGGGTGGCAATGCAGCCCGGGAACATGCTAACTGCAGCATATCTTGGCAAAACCCTGCTCCTTGGCGTACCGGGCGCTGCGCTTCATTTTGAAACGACAAGCCTTGATATCTTTCTCCCGCGTATTTTCACAAACGAACGCCTTAAAAAAGAGGATTTCCAAAGCCTTGGTGAGGGCGGTCTTTGCTTAGGCTGCAAAGTCTGCCAGTACCCAAAATGTTATTTTGGCAGAAAGTGAGTCGCCCCATGAAAAAACTAAAGCTTTTTGCACTCCTTCTTTGCCTTTTTCTGCTTCTCGGCTGCGCAAAACAGGCTGCACCGCCAAAGGCGCAAGAAGCTGGCTCTAATAAGGATGAGCTTTTAATTTTAGCTGCAGCAAGCCTTAACGATGTGCTTCAGTATGTAGCTGATGCTTACACGCCCCCAAAAGGCGACCCTAAGCTAATCTTCAGCTTTGATTCGTCAAGCGCGCTAAAGACGCAAATAGAAGAGGGCGTACCTGCGGATATTTTTATAAGCGCAAGCGGGCAGCTTATGGATGAACTTAAGGAAAAAGCATTTTTATATGAGGTTAAGCCGCTTCTTAAAAATGCGCTTGCACTTATTGTACCTGAAACTTCAAAGATGGAGCTTGCTGAATTTAAAGCTTGCGCTGATGAGCGCGTTAAAACAATAGCGCTTTGCGAAGAAGGCGTGCCAGCGGGCGACTATGCTCGCGAAGTCTTTTCCAGCCTCGGCTTATGGGAAACAGTTAAAGCAAAGGCTGTTTTTGCGCCAAATGTGCGCGCTGTGCTTGCCTGGGTAGAAGCGGGCAATGCGGATTGCGGCGTTGTATACGCAACAGATGCGCCTTTAGCTGCTGTGCGCGTTGCTGCAAGCGCACCTGCAAATAGCCATAAAGAAATCATTTACCCTGCGGCCTTGCTTAAAAGGAGCGAGCATAGCGAGGCTTGCCAGGCGTTTTTTGACTATCTTTTTAGCGCTGAAGCTGCCGGAATTTTTGAAGAATGGGGCTTTACGGTATACGGCTAAGCATGCTCTTAGCTGGCTGGAGGGAAAATGGATTTATCGCCGCTTTTCATTTCACTTAAAGTCGCGCTTTTTGCAACCTGCATAACCTTTGTTTTAGGGCTTTTGGCTGCGTGGCTCTTAGCAAAAGACGAAAATCCGAAGAGGCGCATAATTAAAGGCGTGCTTGACGGGCTTTTTACGCTTCCTATGGTGCTGCCGCCTACAGTAGTCGGGTTTTTTCTGCTGCTGCTCTTTGGCAGAAACGGTCTTTTTGGCGAGCTGCTTGAAAAGGCCGCAATTTCAGTTGTTTTTACGCTTAAAGGCGCTGTGCTTGCTGCTGTTGTTGTCTCATTTCCGTTAATGTATCGCACAAGCCGCGGCGCGTTTGAGCAGCTTGATAAAACACTTGTATATGCCGGCCGTACGCTCGGCATGGCTGAATATAAAATCTTCCTAAAAATCATTTTGCCTTCGTGCTGGCCCGGCGTTATAGCAGGCACAGTACTTGCGTTTGCGCGAAGCCTTGGGGAGTTTGGCGCAACTGCTATGGTCGCAGGCAATATCCCAAACAGGACGCAGACAATGGCGCTTGCTATATACAGTGCAGTTGCAGGCGGCAACAGGGAGGCTGCTTATTTATGGGTCGGGGTTACAATGCTTCTCTCTTTCACTTCGCTCATGCTTATTAACGCATTAGCTATCAGGCGCAAAAAGCAGGAGACACAGAAATAATGCTTGAAGTAGAGCTTAAAAAGCAGCTTAATGGGTTTTGCCTTAATGTAAAATTTAAAACTGAGCAGAATGTGCTTGGGCTGCTCGGAGCGTCCGGAAGCGGCAAAAGCATGACCTTAAAATGTATTGCAGGCATAATAACTCCTGACGAAGGCCGCATAGTACTTAACGGCAGGGTGCTTTTTGACTCGAGTGCAAACATAAACCTAAAGCCGCAGCTTAGGCAGGTAGGCTACCTTTTCCAAAACTACGCGCTGTTTCCGCACATGTCCGTTTATAAGAACATTGAGGCAGGTCTTAGCAGGATGCGTCCTAAGGCAAGAAGGCATGAGGCGATTGATAAAATTATACATGCGTTTTATCTTGACGGGCTTGAGAGGCGGCTGCCGCATGAGCTCTCCGGCGGGCAGCAGCAGCGCGTTGCCATTGCGCGTGCGCTGGCACTGCA
>JAKJBL010000093.1 GCA_022707005.1 Bacillota bacterium
TACTGCAGTGCAGGGGCTTCTTAGTTCAAACAGGGCAAGCGTCCGCGTTTTAAAAAGTGCTGACCAATGGTATGGCATAACATACCGCGAGGACATGCCAATTGTTAAAGCAGCAATACGCGCGCTTAAAGCGCAAAACGCATACCCCGAAAAGCTGTGGGGCTGACATTTGATAAAGCCGCTTTTATCTATCACTCGCCTATGATTTTTATTAAAACGCGCTTGTTGCGCATGCCGTCAAACTCATAATAAAAGAGCTGTTCCCAAGTTCCAAAGTCAAGTTTGCCTTTGGTAACTGCAACAACTGCCTCGCGCCCCATAACTGTGCGCTTCAAGTGGGCGTCTGCGTTATCCTCATATCCGTTATGCGCATATTGGCTGTATGGCTTTTCGGGTGCAAGCGTTTCAAGCCAGCGTTCAAAATCGCTGTGAAGCCCGGGCTCATCATCATTTATGAATATGCTTGCAGTAATATGCAGCGGGTTGATAAGCGCCAGGCCTTCGCGTATTCCGCTCTCATCAAGCGCTGCCTGTACAGCCTGTGTAATATTAACAAGCCCCCTGCGTTTTGGGAGCTTGAGCATTAATTCTTTGCGATAGCTTTTCATTCTGCTTCCTCATTCAGATTGTATTTAGCTTCAGATGGAGCATAAAATGCAGTGTTTTTCTTTTCCCAGTTTTTCAAAAAGCGTTTAGACGCTTTGCCGTCTTGAGGTTTATGCTTTTTCCAGCGCGCATAAAAACAGGTTTCTTCTTCAAAAGCTCTCAGGCTGAGTTTGTGCATTTCATTAGAATCAGCGTTTTTAGCTGCCTTTAACCAGCGCGATTCTAAAACATCGCGCTCCTCATAAAACTCCTTTGGCAGCACTTTGCCTATTAAGCTTCTATGAAACTGCTCCCTTTCGCGCCAGTATTGCTCTGCTTCTGCATCCCCTTGGGCAAATACGGGCGGCACAACAGGGTTAAGCAGCTCGTAGGGCTTAAAGAGCGAAATACATGGCGTAGAACTTCCTGTAAGAAAAAGCTTTATCGAAGAGCCAAGCTCTACAACCATGCTTGAAGTCGTGTGGTCGCCGACTAATCCCCCAAAATGCATGCATGGGCTATTTAAGCTTGCTGCAGTAAGCGGAGCTTTGTTTTCAGGCGTATGTGTACGAAGCGCTTCAAAAAGCGAGGCTGCATCATGTGCAGTTTTAAGCGCACAGCCTGTTTGCGCAAGCCGTGATTTTGAGCCTGAAAAATGCGTAAACAGCGGGTCGCTGTAATGTGCTGCAAAATCAACCTGTCCGTTTGAATACTTTGTGCCGTCTGAACCAATAGAGAGCCTGTTTGAAATGCTTGCTGCTTTACTTTTTTTATAGACCCAATTTCGGCCTGCTGTTTCGAGCACATACAGGTCACTTCTGTCCATAATCAAAAAGGAGTTATCGTAGAAGAATTTCTTATCATAGCCGCAGTTTCCGCCTTGCCCAAACTTCTCAAGAAGCTCCAGTATGGTGTTTAAGGCATTATATGCAGAGTCTGCACGCTCAAGGGCAAGCCTTACGAGGTCCATGCCTGTAAGCCCTGTTTTTGAATAGGCGCCCTTTGTAAAAACAGCTTCATTGCCAATACAAACGCCATGTTCATTAACGCCCATTTCCGCGCCCCACATCCAAACAGGCCTGCTAAGGAGCACCGCATTTGTTTGTTCTATTTGCTCAAGCTCAATATAGGTAGCCTTAAGCTTTGAAGCGGTTTTGTGAGGCTTTGCGCTGTAAAACTCAATTACCTGCGCTTCATTAGGGCTCCTGTCGCTGTTTTTTGCAAAGTACGCAGCATGCTCTTTTAAAATTCCAAGTGTATCACACATCGCGCCCACCTTCTTTTCAGTTGTTTAGTTCTGCATATACATTAACTGTCATTGTAAGTATAGCTGATAATGCATGGGGCTGCAATGCGCGCCCCGTTTTAGCACTCAAGCACTTAGAGTGCTAAAGTTTACTTTTGCACAACTATTCTGACAAATTTATGCAACAATGCTTGAGTATAATAAATTTAACAAACGGCAGCGGCATAAGTTTAATGCAGGCCGCCCATACTATTTGATGAGGAGGTAAGCAAAATGTATGGATTGACACCGTATCGAAGGAACAACTCAATCAGCAGCTATTTTGACGATTTTGAAAAGGCCTTCTTTGGGGGCTTCAACAGCTTTGGGCTTGGAACCTTCAGAACTGACATTGTTGATAAGGGAGATAAGTATCTTTTACAGGCGGAACTCCCGGGTGTTGCAAAGGAAGATATACATATTGAACTTGATGGCTGCGACTTAATTGTTAATGTTAAGCGCGAGGAAAGCAAAGAAGAAAAGCAGGAAAACTATGTGCGGCGTGAGCGTTCCTATGGCACGTATTCGCGCAGGTTTGATGTAACAGGTATTGATGCCGAAAAAATCTGTGCTTCGTATAAAGACGGGGTGCTTGAGCTCTCATTGCCTAAGCGTGAGGAGGGTTCCGCCTCCGGCAGGAGGATAGAGATAGAGTAAGGCAAGAACGACCGACAACAGCAGGCAACCCCCAATCATTAAGCGAAAAGACGGGCTTTTTAGTCCGTCTTTTCGCTTCACTATTTATTTTGGTAGCTAAGCTCAGTAATTTCCTCTTGAGAAAATACAATTGGCTTTCCTTCTTTATCAAGAAGCGGCGTAAGACCGCCCGCATATCCGCTGCTATGAAAATAATAATTTACCCCTGTTTGGGTATCAACCCAAATTTCGTTTCCGGATAAAGTTCCTTTTGAATGTACGCGCACAAAACGTTTTTCTCGCATTTTGCTTACCCCCTTTTCTGCTTGGGCGGTTTATGTAAAGCGTAAAATTCCTTTAGTTCCGCTTTAATTTCCTGCGGGAGCAAATGATAACGAACACCTCGAATTGCGCCTTCGAGCGCTAATAGCCGGTTATAGCAGGCGCTGCTATCAAATGCAAAAATCCTAAGCCAGGCTTCGCGGCTGCCTGACTTTATTAGCTCCTCTGATGTTGTTATGCCAGCCTCTGTTAGTTGCGCTTTAAGTACCTTGCCGAGGTTGGGCAAAGCCGTAAGCTCACCCATAAAACGCCCTCCTTGCCTAAACTTTTTTAAATGTTTATAAGGTTTATTCATTATACCTTATTGCCTCAAAAAAAAGCACGCAATATTTATGGTACAATATAAAAAACAACAGGAGCGTGAAATGGACAGCAGAATATCTATAATTTATGGCTCTGACGCAAGGAAGCTTACTTTGAGCCTTTTAGAGCATAGCGATATAAAAAGCCGTGTGCCCCTTGGCGCAAGCATTGCGCTTAAGCCAAACCTTGTTGTGGCAAGCCCTGCTAACTTAGGGGCAACCACGCACCCCGGTGTGCTTGAAGGCATTATTGAATATTTCTTTGGCTATGGGCATAGGAACATAAGCGTTATTGAAAGCTCGTGGGTTGGGGAGCGTACAAGCCGCGCTTTTGAAGTATGCGGCTACGGCGAAGTGCTAAAGCGCTTTGATGTACCGTTTTTTGATTTAAAAACGGATAAGACTGTAAGCGTTAAAACGCAAATAGGTGGGATAGATATTTGTGAAACTGCGCTAAATACGGATTATCTTATCAATTTGCCTGTTTTAAAGGGGCATTGCCAGACACGCCTTACATGTGCGCTTAAAAACCTTAAGGGCTGCATTCCTGATTATGAAAAGAGGCGCTTTCACGCAATGGGTCTTCATAAGCCCATTGCTGCCCTTGCAGCTGTTCTTAAACCTAAGCTTACAATAGTTGACGGGCTTTGCGGGGATTTAAACTTTGAAGAAGGCGGCACGCCTATTCTAAGCAACAGAATGCTCTTAGGGGAGGACATGGTTGCGCTTGATACTTTTGCCTGCAATCTTATGGGCGTAGACCCGGACGATGTGCCCTATATAGGGCTTGCTGAGCTTTATGGCGCAGGCAGTGCAAAAGTGCCAAACGAGAATATAATTTCGCTTAACAGCCCGGAAAAATCAGCCCCTATAAAGCAAAGCGGCATAACTAAAAATCTAACCCGCTTTGTGAAGGAGGACTCTGCCTGCTCTGCCTGCTATGCAGGACTTGTTCACGCGCTTTACCGCCTTAAAGAAGAGCGTGGGATGCCCTGCAAGCTGCCTGTTGCAATAGGTCAGGGATATAAAGGCGTTGCGTTTGATGGCGTAGGGATAGGAAATTGCTGCAACTGTGCCTCA
>JAKJBL010000094.1 GCA_022707005.1 Bacillota bacterium
ATTCAGGTTCTAGTGAGCAATACGTTCATGCAGGTTCAAGTCCTGTTTCCCGCACCATACCAAGTCATGTACGAGAAATTTGGACTCATACATGATTTTTTTACCTCTATGATAAAATCTATCGAATCAATGAATCTTATCCAAACAGACTATTCTTTAATAAGCCCAAATCAAATCATCTTAATATAAATACTAACAAACATTGTATTGATGCATAATAAACCTGCGGCTTTAGCCGCAAATCAAATAAGGAGGGATGTTACTATGGCAAAGAGGGGCATGATGTCCGAAAGCTTAAAGCAGCTTATTGCCGATGAACTTGGTGTAAGCGAACAGGTTGCCCGTGAAGGGTGGGGTTCTATTTCATCAAGGGATTGCGGCAGGATTGTGCAAAAGGCTATTGAAATCGCTGAAAGGTCAGTTACTTCAATGTGATTTCTGCTCAATCAATGCTGTAAGGCAAAACTCCTAAACTTAGGAGGAACCAAATTCAGGTTCCTCCTTTTATTAAAATGCTGTTAAACTATTGCATTGAATAGTTTGGGGCTTCTTTCGTAATGTATACGTTGTGCGGGTGGTTTTCAGAAAGGCCAGCGTTTGTAATGCGCACAAATTTGGCGTTATGCCTTAAGTCATCAATTGTGGCTGCACCGCAGTAACCCATCCCGCTTCTTAAGCCTCCGCAAAGCTGATAAACGGCCTCATGAAGTGAACCTTTATACGCCACCCGCCCTTCAACGCCTTCCGGCACGAGTTTTTGAAAGCCCTCCTGAAAATACCTGTCTTTACTCCCCTTCTCCATTGAAGCTAAGGAACCCATGCCGCGATATACTTTGAATCTTCTGCCTTGGTATATTTCGGTTTCACCCGGACTCTCATCTGTGCCAGCAAGAAGGCTACCAAGCATGACTGTATTTGCTCCAGCTGCTATTGCTTTTGTAATATCACCCGAGTACTTTACTCCCCCATCTGCGATTAATGGAATATCATGCTTTAATGCGACTTTTGCACATTCAAGAATTGCGGTAATTTGCGGTATGCCAATACCGGCAACTACCCTTGTTGTACAGATACTGCCAGGGCCAATCCCGACTTTAATTGCGGAAACTCCTGCTTCTATGAGCGCCTCTGCAGCATCCGCTGTTGCAATATTACCTGCAACAAGTTCAAGTTCCGGATACTTCGACCTCAGATTTTTAATTGCATTAATTACGCTATTACTGTGCCCGTGAGCTGTATCTACGGCTATTACATCCACCTTGGCTGAAACTAAAGCTTCAACGCGTTGTATAATATCTGCAGTTATTCCTACAGCTGCGCCCGCTAACAGCCGTCCGTTAGCATCCTTTGCTGAGTGCGGATATTGAATAGACTTTTCTATATCCTTTATTGTAATAAGCCCTTTTAGATAGCCTTGTTTATCCACTATCGGCAGCTTTTCAATTCGATATTTTCTCAGAATTTCCTTTGCTTCGTTTAGAGTTGTGCCTTCAGGCGCAGTTATTAAATTATGAGATGTCATTAGTTCTTTTATAGGGATATTAACGTCTTCAATAAATCGCAAATCCCGATTTGTCAGTATGCCTACTAACTTGCCGTTTATTGTTATTGGTACGCCTGAAATGCGGTACTTGCTCATAAGAGCTAGTGCATCGGAAACAAGATGCTCAGGAGAAAGGTAAAAAGGGTCTACAATTACGCCATGTTCCGAACGCTTAACTCTGTCTACTTGGGTTGCCTGCTCCTCAATACTCATATTTTTATGAATAAAACCAATGCCGCCAGCGCGCGCCATAGCAATTGCCATTTGCGTTTCTGTTACTGTATCCATTGCAGCGCTTACTAATGGCATGTTAAGCTTTATTCGCCTAGTGAGGTTCGTTGATAAGTCAACATCATTTGGCGCAATGGAGGAATGCGCAGGGATAAGAAGAACATCATCAAATGTTAAGCCTTCCATAATTATTTTAGGTTGCACCGTAAGCTCATCTTTCATAAATAACGTCCTATTCTCCTACAGTTGATTCTTTGTCAATGTTTTAAACTTAAACAATTAATTCGTCTTCTTGCTCAATTGCTGGGGTTGAATACGCATCAAAGTTTGGCAGTTGAATAATTGCTTCTATTCCAAACTGTCTTAGGAACTTGTCAGTCGTACCATACAAAACTGGCCGGCCGACTGTTTCTTTTCGGCCGATAGGCTGAATTAGGTTTAGTTTAAGCAGTTGGCTAACAGCGTATTCGCAGCGAACTCCGCGAATTGATTCTATGTCTGCGCGTGTAGCAGGTTGGCGGTATGCAACTACAGCAAGTGTTTCAAGCAATGATTGTGAAATGGTCTTTTCCTGTACAGGCTGCAGGAGCTCTTCAACATACGGTGCGTAAGCCGGGTTAGAGCATAACTGCACGGTTTCATCTGTTATAGAAAGCAAAAAGCCGCGTTCGTTAGCATTGTATTCAGTTTTGAGTTCTTGCAAAAGGGCTGATAATTCAAGCTTTGTAATGTTAAGCGCACGTTGAAGCTCCGTTATTAGTACTGGTTCGCCAGCAACGAAAAGCATACATTCAAGCGCAGCAAGTTCTTTTCTCATCTTTTTTACCGCCCTTCAACCTGCGTTTCGTCCATATAGTCACCGTCATCAGAAAACCCATCTCCAAGAACGCGAGCTTTAAAGCGGATAGGCGCAAAAGGTGATGGCTGCTTCAAACGTATTTCTCCTCTGCTAATCATTTCCAACAGAGCCATAAAAGTTACGACAATCTCCAGCTTTGAAGTATGAGGCCCAAAGATATCATTAAAACTAAGCTCGTCGGTTTCTTGGAGCAGTTTTCGAATATATGCAATTTGTGCACGCACTGTAAATAAATCCTGCTGTACCTGGTGGAGCTTAAGCGGAACATGAGAAGACTGTTTAACGTGCATTAATGTAAAATAAGCTTCAAACAGTTCTTTAATAGATGCACAAGTAAGGTTTATTTCTTTCTGAGGTAAGAATATATCTTCAGGTAATCGTGTAAACACACCACTTGATGCCTCGCGCAAAACGCTAAGCGCCTCACTTGCTTGCTTAAACAGCTTGTATTCGCGCAGTTGCCGTATCAGCAATACTTCAGGGTCTTCTTCATCAATTTCATCGAGTGGAGGACGTGGCAGCAGGTGACGGGATTTAATATATAATAGCGTTGCAGCCATTGTTATAAACTCGCTTGCAACTTCCATATCCATAGAATCCAAGTCGCCAAGATACTCAAGATATTGCGTGGTTATTTCGGATACAAAGATATCTCTAATATCTAATTCAGCACTTTCAATTAAATGCAAAAGCAGAGCAAGCGGTCCTTCAAATTTGATTATATGCACATGATAAGGCATTAAGCTACCATCCTGTTGGCTCAAATTATTCTTAGAAATTCAAACAGCTTTTCAACAACCCACATTATTGCATAGCGGAGGCTGCCAACTGCTGTTTGGAGCAGGCCTCTTCCTGCAAAAAGCAAGACTACAAGCAAAATCACACTATATTTTGAAAGGAAAACGAACGGCCTTGGCCCCACAGTACGTATTAGCAAGTTTTCGAGCACATGAGAACCATCCAAAGGTGGTATTGGAATAAGGTTAAAAACCATTAGTCCAAGGTTGATGATACAGAAATAGTCAAGTATTGTTATAAGCACATCGTTTCTGCCGCCAACAGCTATATAAGTGTATAGGATTAACACACTTGCAATAGCTAAAAGAAAATTTACAGAAACACCGGCAAGTGAAACTATTGTATCATCTCGCCGAGGGTTTTGAAAATTACGCGGATTAATTGGCACAGGGCGTGCCCAACCGAAGCGTACAAGAAGCAGCATAACAAAGCCAATGGGGTCAATATGGCTAAATGGGTTCAGTGTCATGCGCCCAAGATTTCGGGCTGTTGGGTCGCCAAGTTTAAAAGCAGCATAGGCATGAGCCCATTCGTGGAAAGATAGAGCAATAAGTATAGCAGGCAAGCTGTAAAGCGCTTGAAGTATGGTCGTTTGCGGGTCTGCAAAAAGATTTCTGAAAATACCCAATGTGTTTCCTCCGTTTGTCCATGAGCCCCTTTTTGGGCTTAAACATAACTAATTATAGAATAAAACCGTTCCCTGTGCAAGGAACGGCATATAACGGTTCTACTCCAATTATCGTAACGGATTTGGACAAGCGAGCCGCAACTTAGCTGCAATTAGATAAATCATACAT
>JAKJBL010000095.1 GCA_022707005.1 Bacillota bacterium
ATATGCTCACTCTGCTTAAAAACTGTGGACATAGCCTTGTATCAAAGCCTCAAAACGCAGAGGTGCTTATTATAAACACCTGCGGTTTTATAGAACCAGCAAAGCAGGAAAGCATAAATACAATCCTTGAAATGGCAGAGTATAAAAAACAGGGTTCATGTAAAACGCTTATTGTAACAGGCTGCCTTTCCGAGCGTTACAAAGAGGAGCTAAAACTGGAGCTGCCAGAGGTTGATTATTTCCTTGGTGTGCGCGAATATGACAAGCTGCCTGCACTTCTTGGCGGCGCAATAAGCTCTGTTGCAGTTGCCTGCTTTTTACCAAGGATATTGACAACGCCCTTTTATTCTGCCTATCTTCGCATTAGCGACGGGTGTGATAATCGCTGCACATATTGCGCAATACCGCTTATACGCGGCGCTATGCACTCTGTTCCTATGCCTGCCCTTCTTGATGAGGCAAAGTCGCTCCTTGATAATGGCGTAAGCGAGCTTACTCTTATTGCGCAGGATACTTCCTCATACGGGTGTGACTTATACGCAAAGCCAATGCTCTTAGAGCTGCTTAATGCTCTTGCAAAACTTAGTGGTCTTCGCTTTTTGAGAGTGCTTTATACATACCCGGATACAGTGACCCCAAAGCTAATCGACTGCATTGCAAATGATGAGAAAATATGCAATTATCTTGATATGCCGCTTCAGCATATTGACGATGAGTTGCTTTTAAAAATGAACAGGCGTGGCAGTCGGCAGCATGTTGAGCAGGTGCTTGAGCATATCCGAACTGCAGCGCCTGACTTTATTCTGCGTACAACCATTATGGTGGGCTTTCCGGGTGAAACGGACGCCAAGTTTGAGGCGCTCCTTAGTTTTTTGCGCACCTATCAGTTTGACAGACTCGGCGCCTTTGCGTTTTCGCAAGAAGATGGGACATCTGCAGCATCTATGCCAAACCAGATTCCTTCGGAAATTAAAACCTTGCGCTTGAATGCGCTTATGGCTCAGCAAAGAGAGATTTCATTCAGCCGCAACCAAAAGCGCGTAGGGAGCGTTGTGCAGGTACTCTTTGAGGGGATGCGCGATGGTCTTGCAATAGGCCGCTCATACGCAGAAGCGCCTGAAATCGACGGCTCAATCCTCTTTAAACCGCTTAGAGCACACAAAGCAGGCGAGTATTTAAATGTTAAGCTCTCTTTAGCGTGCGACTACGACTTAATAGGGGAGGAGCTGCCGTGAATTTACCAAATAAGCTGACTTTGCTGCGCGTGCTGCTTATCCCGGTTTTTATACTTTGCTTTTATATACCTGTTCGCGGCGCAAACTTGCTTGCTGCCGCAATATTTCTGCTTGCGTACCTTACAGATATCTTCGATGGTCTGCTTGCTCGAAAATACAATATAATTACTGACTTTGGCAAGCTGATGGACCCTATTGCAGACAAGCTCCTTAGCTGCAGCGCGTTCATTATGCTTGTTTCACAAGGTATGCTCTCGCCAATAGCTGTAATCATTATTATTGCCCGCGAATTTATAATAAGCGGCTTTCGTCTTGTTTCGGCTGGCAGGGGCAACATTATTGCTGCAAGCTGGCTTGGCAAGACTAAAACAATCTCTCAATGCGCTGCTGTGCTTTTGCTGCTGGTTTGGCCTGAACTCGGCTTTGTGAAGTTCCCTCTTGATAAAGTCGTACTTTGGGTTTCTGTTATATTTACTATTATGTCAGGCGCAGACTATATCATAAAAAACTATTCGCAAATTGATTTAACATAATTCAGGGGGAAATATGATAGCTGAACTTATAAGCGTAGGCACAGAGCTTTTAATGGGGCAGGTGCTGAACACAGACTCCCAGTTTATGGCGCAGGAGCTTGCGCCCTTAGGTATTAATGTATACCACATGCTTACTGTAGGCGATAACCCCGGCCGCCTTAAGGAGGCGATTTTAAAAGCCCTTGAGCGAGCGGACCTTGTCATACTTTCAGGTGGGCTTGGGCCGACAGGGGATGATTTAACAAAAAAGGTTGTAGCAGATGCATTTTCACTGCCAATGGAGCGAAGCAAAGAAGCTGAAAAGGCGCTTTATGAACGCTTTTCCGCCTTAGGCAGGGAAATGACCCCAAACAACCTGCAGCAGGCTGACTTTCCTAAAGGCAGCCTGATTTTAGAAAACCCAAACGGTACAGCGCCAGGCTGTATTACGGAATCCGGCTCTAAAGCCGCAATCCTTCTGCCCGGGCCTCCACGCGAGCTCTTCCCAATGTTTAAAAACAAAGTCATTCCATACCTTGAAGCAAAGAGCGGCTGCAGACTGTTTTCGCGGGAAGTGCGGATTTTCGGCATGGGCGAGTCGAGCGTTGAATATCAGCTCAAGGACCTTATTGAAAACCAGGATAACCCGACGATTGCGCCATACGCAAAGGTTGGCGAGGTTACGCTTAGGGTAACGGCACGCTGTGAGCAGCTTGAAGAAGGCGCCGCGCTTGTCGCGCCTGTAATAAATGAAATTTCTGAGCGGCTTGGAGACATTGTTTATAGCACTGAAGGCGTGGAACTCTCAGGCGTGTGCGCAGCGCTGCTTGAAAAACAGGATGCGACACTTGCAGTTGCGGAAAGCTGTTCAGGCGGTCTTTTAGCTTCGGCGCTTGTTGATGTGCCCGGAAGTTCCGCGTTTTTTTTAGAAGGCGCTGTAACCTATTCCGATGCGGCAAAGCTTCGCAGGCTTGGTGTTTCGCCTGCAACCTTGCGTAAATATGGAGCTGTAAGCGCTGAATGCGCAAAAGAAATGGCGCTTGGAATGCGAAAAACTTCTGGCGCTGACTATGCGCTTTCAACTACAGGTATAGCAGGGCCTGCAGGCGGCACAAAGGAAAAGCCTGTCGGGCTGGTCTTTGTGGGGCTTGCCTCAAGCAGCGGCGTTTATGTAGGCAGGCTTTTGCTAAACGGCGATAGGAAGCGGATTCGCGAAATTACAGTTTTGAATGCGCTTGACCTGCTCCGCCGCGAACTCATGGGGTTTAAACAACGCGTATAGACGATATTTTGCAGCGTGTGGCTTTCACTTAATATACACATTCCATGTTAAGGCGCTGCGTGATATACTCAAAAATAGAAGGATTTTGCAGTTTTAGGAGGACTAGTATGGCAAACGTAAGCGTAGAAAGAAGCAAAGCGCTTGAAGCCGCGCTAAACCAAATCGAAAAGCAATTTGGCAAGGGCGCCATAATGAAGCTTGGGGATGCGGCAGGAAAGATTTCGGTATCAACAATTTCAACCGGCTGCATAGAACTTGATTTCGCGCTTGGGGTTGGCGGCGTTCCACGCGGCCGCATGATTGAAATCTTCGGGCCGGAATCTTCGGGGAAAACAACTGTTGCGCTTCATATAATCGCCCAGGCACAGCGTGATGGAGGTACAGCTGCGTTTATAGATGCTGAGCATGCGCTCGATCCGCTCTATGCTGAAAACCTTGGTGTAAATGTAGATGAACTATATGTATCACAGCCGGATACAGGTGAGCAGGCGCTCGAAATCGCAGAAGCGCTTGTACGCTCCGGCGCTATGGATGTAATTGTTGTTGACTCAGTTGCAGCGCTTGTTCCGAGGGCTGAAATCGAAGGAGATATGGGAGATGCGCATGTCGGGCTGCAGGCAAGGCTTATGTCACAAGCCTTAAGGAAGCTTGCAGGCACCATTTCCAAAACAAGCACTGTAGTTGTTTTTATAAACCAGCTTCGCGAAAAGGTCGGCGTAATGTTCGGTAGCCCGGAGACAACTCCAGGCGGCAAAGCGCTTAAGTTCTACGCATCTGTTCGCCTTGATGTAAGAAAAATCGAAACTCTTAAAAGCGGCACTGAATTTGTGGGCAGCCGCACACGCGTGAAGGTTGTTAAAAACAAAGTCGCGCCGCCTTTTAAACAGGCGGAATTTGATATTATTTACGGGGAGGGCATTTCGAGGGAAGCTTCTATACTTGACCTTGCAGTTAAGTACAAGCTTATTGCAAAAACGGGCGCGTGGTATTCATACGGGGATATGCGCATGGCGCAGGGGCGGGAGAACGCACGCCTCTTCCTAAAAGATAATAGGGAGCTCTGTAATGAGCTTGAGAGCCAGCTTA
>JAKJBL010000096.1 GCA_022707005.1 Bacillota bacterium
CCGCCTCTTCCTAAATCCCCAGAACAACTTGACACGGTCAAAGAGCTTATACTATTTGCTTTATATGCCTGCGTAGCTTATAATGAACAATGTGCATTTGGTATTAAATCTATTTACAATTCTGAAAGAGGCAACAAATGGATGTATTTGAAAAGTGCTATAGCTATGATGAGCCACAGCGTGCAATGGAAGCTGGGATTTACCCATATTTTCATGCATTAGAAACAGCGCAGGATACTGAGGTTGTTATCTCGGGCAAAGATATCATAATGCTTGGTTCAAACAATTATATGGGGCTTGTTAACGACCCAAGGCTTAAAAAGGCGGCAATAGCTGCAATAGAGCGTTTTGGCACCGGCTGTTCAGGTTCGCGCTTTTTAAACGGCACGCTTGTGCTCCATGAGGAGCTCGAGCGGGAATTTGCTGAATTTTTTAATAAAAAGGCAGCGCTGTCGTTTTCAACAGGGTTCCAAACAAACCTCGGAACAGTTGCAGGGCTCTTGGGCCGTCATGACTATATCTTAAGCGACTCTGAAAACCATGCAAGCCTTGTGGATGCAGCCCGCCTAAGTTACTGCAAGAAAAACATTAAATATGGCCACTCGGATATGGAGGATTTAGAATATAAGCTTTCGCGCCTTGGGGAAGATGTAGGGAAGCTTATTATTACTGACGGCGTATTCTCTATGTCTGGAGAAATTGCGAAACTGCCGGACATTGTTCGGCTTGCAAAAAAATACGGCGCAAGAATTATGGTAGATGATGCTCACGGCGCAGGCATGATTGGTAAAGGCGGCAGGGGCACAGCCTCATATTTTGAGCTTGAAGATGATGTGGATATCATAATGACTACGTTTTCAAAATCGTTTGGCTCGCTTGGCGGAGTGATAGCTGCAGACGAAAAGGTAATAAACTTTATTAAGCACAGGTCGCGTCCGTTCATCTTCAGCGCATCAATCCCTGCAGCTAATGCTGCTGCTGCGCTTGAGGCGCTTAAAATAATTAGGAGCGAACCGGTGCGTATGAAGAGGCTTCTTGATGTATCAAACTACATGAGAAAAAAGCTTACTGAGCTTGAAATCCCGATTATGGAGGGCACGACTGCAATCATACCAATCTTTACATATGCACAAGACAGGACTTTTATTGCCGCAAAGCTGCTGTTTGAAAATGGGGTATATGTAAACCCGGTAATCCCGCCTGCAGTATGCGAAGATGAATGCCTGCTTAGAACCAGCTATACAGCTACGCATACATTTGAACAAATGGACAGGGCTGCCGATATATTTGCGCGTGTACTTAAATCAATTTGAAGCAACCTCTTTGTAGCTATGCCTGTATTAAGAAAAGATGCCAAACGGCATCTTTTTTAAGTAAAAAGAGCGCTGACGCGCCCTTTTGTACTTTGGTTAGAATAAGCCCCTAAATAATTATTATTCTATGTCCCCATCATCGAAGGGGTCGCCGCATTCAGGGCAGAACTTTGGCGGGTTAGTTTTGTCTTCAGGCTCCCAGCCGCATTTGTCGCATTTGTATTGCGGCACGCCTGCAGGCTTGGGTTTGCCGCATTCAGCGCAGAATTTGCCCTTATTAACAGCTCCGCACGAACAGGTCCAGCCGGCGGCTTGCTCAGGCTTGGGTTTGCCGCAGTCAGCGCAGAATTTGCCTGAGTTATCTTTATGCCCGCATTCGCAATCCCAGCCTGGAGCTGCAGCAACCTGTGGGCTTGCGGGTTGGCTTTGCTGTTGCTGCTGACCCATTTGGAATAAATTCTGTGCGTTCATTCCGCCTGTGTTCTGTGCCATATTCATGCCTGCAAATGCCATAAAGGCACCGCTGCCTTCGTTTGCAGCCGCTGCCTTCATTGCATCAGCCTGTGCGCCTACAAGGTGAGCAGCTGCCATATTGGGGTTGCGGAAAACTGCGCTCTTTTGAAGCTCTTTTATTGTTGCTTCGTCTTCAGCGTTTGCGGATATTGAGCTTACGCCGAAGGAGATTACCTTAACGCCGCGCAGCTGCACCCATTTTTGTGATAATACTTCGTTAAGCGCATCTGCAAGCTCTGCTGTATGCCCGGGTACTGCACTGTATCTAATACCCATTGCAGAGATTTTCGCAAACGCAGGCTGAAGTGCAGTAAGAAGTTCAGTTTTTAGCATTCCATCAATATTGTCGCGTGTATAATCCGCTGTAACATTCCCGCTTACATTTGTGTAAAAGAGCATCGGGTCAATGATTTTGTATGAGTATTCGCCAAAGCAGCGGATGCCTATATCCATGTCAAGCCCAATATTCGCATCAACGACCCTAAAGGGTACAGGGTTGGCTGTGCCGTATTTATTGCCTACGATTTCTTTTGTATTAAAGAAATATACCCGTTGATCCTTGCCTGTGTCGCCGCCAAAGGTGAAGCGCTTGCCTATACGTTTGAATGTGTCAACAAGCCCCTTGCCAAACCCCCCGTAAAATACGCTCGGCTCAGTTGAACTGTCCCACACGAACTCACCGGGTTCAGCGCAAAACTCTGCCACTTTGCCCTGTTCAACAATCATCATGCACTGGCCGTCATTAACTGCAATGATTGAGCCGTTTGAAATAATGTTTTCATCGCCTTTGATATTGCTGGTTCGCGCCGAGGTGCGCTTTTCCCCTTTTGTAACAAGCACATCTGCGCTTAGCGCCTCACAATAGAAATACTCGCGCCACTGGTCAGCCAACACGCCACCCATTGCGCCGACTCCTGCTTTTAATAGTCCCATAAAATCCTCCTACGCAAAAATTATAGTTTATTCAAATGCCCATTGGGCGGGTAGATGCATTACTTTGTCACCTGCGAGATGCCCTTGATTGCGCTTATTGCCCAATCGTGGTCTTTAAGCGTTACAACAGTTTCGCAATACGGGCATTTTGCAGTTGTGTTAATTGATAAAGGCGCGCCGCAGTTTGGGCAGTTTATTTTGTGCATTTCTTTTTGCTCCAAGGTAATCTTTCCGCTCGTGCGGGAGAGATTCCATTCGTAAGTCATGAATTTCTCTTTTGAAGCATCGCCTCTTATTATCCTTGTTGTCGCATCCTCAACAGTATAATCAATAATGCGTGTACGCAGCTGTGCGATTATATGGTCTTCGTTGTTTCTTTGATAGAAGCCGCGTACATCCACGCCAAGTACTGCAATACGCTCAACATAGTTTGTCTGGCCTGCTTTTTTGAGCATCTCAAGCTGACGTTCCATTTGAGTAAAGAGCGCGTCAGTAAAGTATGGGCGTAGGCTGCTTATATCCTTAGCCTGCCAGCCGTTTTGCATTTGCACGTATAAATTTGCAAGCTTCTCCGAAAACGCGGCCAGGTCAAAGCCGGGGTCGAGCAGCGTATATTCGCTTAAAGGTCTAAGAATGGCATCAGGAGTTTGCTCTGCCCCTTGGGGCACTGCGCTTTGAGGCTTTTGGCCATGCTTAGCCTTGTTAACAGCATTTTTTATTATTGTATAAAGCACCAAAAAGACTATAATGGCAAACCCGAGCGAAAAACCGCCGCCACCTCCTGAACTGCCGCCGCTAAAGAGCAGCCCTGCTAAAAAGCCTCCGGTTGCATCCCAATCCGAGTCACTGTCCCAGCTTGAGCCACTGTCCCAGCTTGAGCCGCTATCCCAGCTTGAACCGCTGTCCCAGCTTGAACCATAGTCGCTGTCGCCAGAGAAATCGCCAAAATCAGCCTTTGAATATACAGGCATAAAGATAAAGAGTATTGCCGCAAATAATAAACATATATACCGTTGAGTTGTTGTTTTCATGATTCCAAATCCTCTTGCTATTGAATGTGTGCCGTTGTGAACAGCTGCAGCAGCGGCAGCAGAATAAACTTTGCGTTAAAATAATATATGGCTGCACTCTGAAAATAATCATATTAAGTATATAGAAAAGACCAAAAACCTGCAATAGGCTTATGGCTTCAGGTTCTACTCCAATTATCGTAACGGATTTGGACAAGCGAGCCGCAGCTTAGCTGCAATTAGATAAATCATACATGAGAAGCCCTCTATTGTATGGTAACCTCGTGCTTTACGCTTAGCCGCTT
>JAKJBL010000097.1:0-2005 GCA_022707005.1 Bacillota bacterium
CACCTTTTTTACATCCCACATCCGGAAACGGTCTTTGGATTTTGGCGCCAAGGCACCGGTGGGGCATACTGAAACACAGTTGCCGCAGCTTACGCAATTGTAGCTGTCGAAATTCTTTTCAAACGGAAGCGCAACATGCGTCTTAAACCCGCGCCCGCTAACTGACAGCGTGTTATTTGCTTGAAGCATTTCGCAAGTGCGCACACAGCGCCTGCAAAGAATACATTGTTCGGGGTCGTATGTAAAAAACGGACTGCTTGTGTCAACTGTGCGCTTTATGATTTCTCCCTGATAGGTTGTATCCTCTACTCCATATTCATAGCAGTATTCCTGAAACTTGCATTCGCCGTTTTTCGAACAGGAGAAGCAATCTTTCCTATGGTTTGATAGCAATAAATCTAAAACAAACCGGCGTGCTTCAACAACTGTTTCACTGCGCGAATGAACAATCATTCCCTCACTGCAGGGTGTAGAGCATGATGTCTGGAGGCTTCTTGCACCTTCGACCTCTACCAGGCACATGCGGCATGCTCCTTCCCCAGTGAGCCCCTTTAGGTGACATAATGTTGGGATTTCTATTCCTAACTTTTCTGCGGCTTCGAGAATAGTGGCGCCTTCAGCAACTTCAACACGGCGGCCGTCAATAGTTAATACAGGCATTATTCAACCTCCCATTTGTTTTGCAGCAACCCAATACATCATCGGTTTGTCAATAAATATAATAGTTAATTTTGCTTTGGGATACTTTTCACAAACTAATTATAAATATAATAATCTGCTTATTCAAGCATTACATAGCCATATTTAAATATTTCTATATAGCGTAAAGGGTTTGTTGCATTTATCCTGCTCTGTCATTTCGCGGCCTTCAAGCAGGGTTGCACAAAGTTCATTCACTAGATTAAGCGTCAGCGGGTTAATGCTATATAAAACATGAGAAGCGTGCCGTTCTGAATGTACAAGGTCAGCTTCTGAGAGAATTTTCATATGATAAGAAAGGGTCGGCTGCGTTATGTTAAAGCATTCAAGCAGCTGGTTTACATGCATGCTTTTCCAGGCGAGCATATGTACTATTTTTAGCCGTGTTTCATCAGATAGAGCTTTTAGGATGGGGATGTGCCGCTGATATTGTTGCATAATGATTCCCTTTGCAGATGACTGGCAATTTATAAGTGCAGTCAGCGCGGATAATTGCAGTAATAACTTAGCTGCAGCTCCTTTGCAAAAGGCAGGTGTGCAGGTCGCCCCACAAACCCTAACGGCAGTATCTTCAGCTGGTGAAGGTAAAGCTCGGAGTGCTTAAATGGTTAATTGATATTGATATTATTATAACAATAAATATATTTTTCTGCAACAACTATGAAAGCAGCAAATGTATCGTGCATACTTTTCCGGCAGATTTGGATATTTGTGAAACAACTAAGGTTTAAAGAACCCCTGCTCCCTCAAAGTGTAAGCATAAGCGGCAAACCTGGGCGTTTCATTTGCTATATCTTCTTCGCTTATGCCGTACCATATTATAAGGTCATCAATAACTTCCTTAGCAGCGCCTGTAATGCTTATGTATCCGCTTGTCATTTCCAATTCAACAACTGCTTCGCACTCGTCTGCTGAAGAAAAGGGCAGTATATATGCTTTTATTTCCAAACCTAATTTTTCTGCAGGATAGTTCCTTGCCTGCTCAAATGAAGTATCATTTTGCAGGTATTTAAGAAGCTGCTTTTTTATTGGCCTTGCTCCAAGGGGTTCCGGCAAAACCAATACTTGCCTGAATTTATTCATGATAACATTAGCTTTAAACAGTTCTTCGCGTTTTTTAGGCAGGCAAACAGGTACTGCATTATAATTTGCGATAAGGTGTTTTTCAAGTTCATAAACAGTGCGGCAGTTAGCTGTTAACTTAGATTTGACATTCTTAAGGAAGGTTTGCCCCTTTGGGTAACTTAATGTATTTTTGTTAGCTGCGAATATACAAGTTGGGCCATCAGCCCGCCTATTATGCCAA
>JAKJBL010000097.1:2073-4033 GCA_022707005.1 Bacillota bacterium
TGTAACAGCAGCAAAGCCGATTGTGGTTTTTTGCTGTCAGGTTTGCCGCTGTGCAAACATTATAGCACAGCATCTTGCTGCGGTTCGCTCAATAATTCTGTTAAATATTCTTTTAAGACGACTGCTTGATTAAGCAACGGGTTTTTCGCCCCATAAAGCAAAGTAACGGTTTTTCCCGGCTTATTCGTATAATTTCGAGGGCAGACTTTTGTGCTGCGGTATTTGCCTTTAGTTCGGCCTTGTAGAGCTTTGCAAACTCTATAAACTTAGTTGCTTCATGCCCAAACCATGTGCGAAGCTCGTTGCTTGGGGCAAGCTCTTTTGCCCAACCGTCAATATGGGCTTTTTCTTTTGAAATGCCCCGCGGCCACAGCCGGTCAACAAGCAAACGAATTCCATCGCTTTCTTGAACAGGCTCATAAATGCGTTTTATTTGTATTGGCATAATGCTACCTCATGTTACACTCTAAATCTTACCTTAATAGTTAGCTGTCGGACTTATTGTTAAACATAGTTTAATAATATGAAACAGGTGGCATGCTATGCGGCTTGTAAAGTTGCGCGTATTATAAGGCTTTCAATCGCTTCTTTGCTTTGCTTGGATTTGCGTAATAGCTTTTGGGCGGCATATCTTGCTTGTTCCTCTTTTGAATGCTATGCAAGTAGTATAACAGAAAAATGCGCTTTAGCAGTTGGATTAGGAACATATCGCCCACTTCCCATATACCCACTGTATGGAATATGTTTGTCTTCTATTTGATTTGCGCAAAGCACAATGTTCGGGCTAATGTATTCAACCTGTTGGCGAGCTATGTGGCGGGCTTTTTCATTCTGCAAATAGCATTCAGGCACAACCCCCTTATATGGCATACTTTACCTTGCAACTAGGACCCTTGCTCGAGCGTTATCGGGGTAAGGAGAGTAGGAGGTAATACTATGCCGAAAAAAATATTTGCAATTGTACTTGCAGCAGCTGTTCTTGCGCTTTTCTGTGCGCCTGCGCTTGCAGCAGGTGTTCAACCCGCGCAATACCGAATTGCTACAACAGCAGTTAATGTCCGCTCCGGGCCAAACAGCGCAAAATATCCCGCTATAGGTTACTTAGTTAAAGGCGAGCTTGTCGAATACTTAGGCAAGAGCGGCGCCTGGTCGAAAATTTCGTATAAAAATTCTGTTGGATATGTTTTTAGCGAATATTTAACTAACCCAATAAACCAGGCGGTCAAGTTTTACAGGTACGCGAGTGAACCCGTAAATGTCCGCTCAGGGCCTGACAGCAGTAAGTATCCTGTAATAGGTGTTTTAAAGAAGCAAGAAAAAGTACAATATTTGGGTGATACGGGCGGCTGGGCCTTAGTTTACTATAAAGGAAATATTGGGTTTGTTTATGGTAAGTATTTAAGCGCTTCACCCGGCGAAAGCGAAGTTCCTTCTGCACAAGCGCAATACCGAATTGCTACAACTGCAGTTAACGTTCGCTCCGGGCCGAACAGCTCCCAATATCCCTCTATAGGTTTCTTAGTTAAAGGCGAGCTTGTAAAATTTTTAGGCAAAAGCGGAACATGGTCAAAAATATCATATAAAAATTCAGTCGGCTATGTGTTTTCAAAGTATTTAACCGACCCTGCAAATCAGGCTGTAAAATACTACAGGTATGCAACAGAACCTGTTAATGTCCGCTCAGGGCCTGACAGTACGCAATACCCTGTAACCGCAACATTGAAAAAAGGTGAAAAGGTTCAATATCTGGGCGATGTGGGCGCATGGGCTTTGGTTTATTACAAGGGCGATATCGGATTTGTCTATAATAAATATCTTAGCGGGGCGGCTGTTGGCGGCGACACAGCCCCTATGCCCAAACGATATGTTTTTGCTTCAACAACAGTCAATGTTCGGTTAGGCCCTGGCAGCGCAAACTACAAAGTGATCGCCATCCTCAAAAAAGGCGAAAAGGCGGAAT
>JAKJBL010000098.1 GCA_022707005.1 Bacillota bacterium
ATGTTTATATATGGCTGTCGTTTGGGCTGGCGTATAGGCTGTCATATAGGCTGTCGTTTGGGCTGTCATTTGGGCTGTATTATTGACAGTAAAAGATAATAGCTTATATTTTCCCGGCGAACCCTTTGTGCCGCGCTTATAAACGACAAGCCCTGCATTTACTAAGGTATCGCGCCAGCGGATAAGCGTTTTCTCCTGTTTTTGCTGCATCATCGCCATTAAACGCCGGTTATCTACTATAACCCATTCGCTCCACCCGCTCCTGTTGCCTAAGCACATAAGCTTGTACCAAAGCAGCTGTGAGGGGTACGGCAAATAGTTGGTTTCGAGCCAGCGTTCAAATGCAGTGATTTCAAGCAAAAAATTCAAGTCAGCCTCATTGCGGCATACAGCCCCGTAAACATATTCTTCTTAACAGCTATTATCTTATAACAGACATCCCATGGACAATGTGATAATCATTCTTAGAGGCGTCTTTTAAGGCGGGGTTCACGCAGACAGCGCAGTTTGGGCAGGTACTATCAAAAGCAGCTTATGCATATATTAAACCACTCGTTTTGGCAAATATTCTTTAAGAGCAGGGGTAGAAGCAATGTGTGGAAATAAAGCTTTTGTTGAGTCACCACCCTTTTTAGCGTTCAGGTTTCCCCCAAATCCTGCCCCAAGTATGATTCCTGATTTAAGCTGCTCGCTCGAACCATACTTCTTCAGGCAAACAAAAAATATAATGTCATATATCTGGCTTGGCGACAGCCAAGGCTTTTGGGTCTTTCCTGTTGCTTTTGAAGATAGCTATATGCACGGCTACTTTTGGAATGGCATAGAGTGGGTTTTTGGAAGTGTACTTGAAGAAACGATTTACGCCTTTTTTTAAGCATAACAAAAGGAGGCTGCAATGCCCTTAGGTTTGGAGAATCCTGCAAGCAGCGGACAGCGCTTTGGCTTAGCCCCGGATATATGGGAAGTAATCGTGAAGTATCACGGCGACCTGTCTAAGCTTTCAGCTGACCTTAATGCACAGGTGGAGCTTCTAAGCGAACGGTATGCAATAATTACCCTTAGACAATCCGAGATTCCCCTGCTCAACGATTACAGCGAAATTGAGCATATTGAGCTGCCAAAAGAGCTGACATTTGTGCTGCAGCAGGCGCTTATGGCTTCTTGCATTTCTCCTGTTCAGGATGAGGCGCTTTTTGGGCTTACAGGCAGGGGCGTAATAGTAGGAATTATAGATTCAGGCATTGACTATACGCACCCCGACTTTCAAAACGATGATGGCAGCAGCCGCATTTTAAGCATTTGGGATCAAACAGGCACAGGAGTCCCGCCTGCAGGCTTTAGTGAAGGCGCAGAATACAGCGAAGCACAAATTAACGCCGCTTTGGCTTCAGGCACGCCATTTGAGCATGTCCCTGAAATGGACGCTCTTGGGCATGGCACTGCAGTAGCAGGGGTAGCTGCAGGCAACGGCAGGGCAAGCAGGGGCAGAATAAACAAAGGCGCTGCAACAGAAGCTTCTTTAATCGCTGTAAGGCTTGGCCGCAGGGGGCAAAGAGCCTTTGCTCTGACTACAGAAATAATGCGGGCACTAAAGTATATTGTAGATAAGGCGGAACAGCTTAATATGCCCGTGGCAATCAACCTTAGCTACGGCACAAACGATGGCTCGCACAGCGGCGATTCGCTGTTTGAAACATATATAACCGATTTGGCGCAAAGATGGAAAACGGCAATTATCGCTGCCTCAGGCAACGAGGCAGTTGAAGCGCACCATTATGCAGGCAGACTTCAAACTAATGAAGAAGTTGCAATCATCTTTTCTACTACAGGCGGTCTAAGCTCATTTTATCTTACATTATGGAAGGATTTTGCAGATGAGTTCACAGTTGAGCTTATCTTGCCAAATGGCATGACTACAGGCCCAATGACTTATGAGGGCGGCTCAAGAACCTTCACCTTTTTTGACAGGGTAGTTTTCGTTGACTTTGGTCAGCCAAGCCATTACAGCGTGCAGCAGAACATATTCTTTAGAGTTGAGGCTATTGAGGGAGCCCTGCCTGCAGGGCAATGGCAGCTTAGAATTAAAGCAGGGAATATCGTAGACGGCAGCTTTAATATTTGGCTCCCTATTACAGAAGAGGTCACAAGAAACACAGCGTTTGCAAGCCCTTCTGTAGAAACAACGCTAACTCTCCCCTCAACTGCTTTTAAAGTGATTTCCGTAGGCGCGTACAACTCCCTTTTAAACAGCATAGCAAGTTTTTCAGGCAGAGGGTATACGAACACTCAAGTTTCTATAAAGCCTGATTTAGTTGCGCCTGGCGTTGACATCTTAGCTCCTAAAAGAAACGGCGGGTATGATGTATTTACAGGCACAAGCATTGCTGCTCCCTTTGTAACAGGCGCTGCAGCGCTTATGATGCAATGGGGTATAGTAGAAGGCCGCGACCCGTTTTTATACGGCGAACGGGTTAAGGCATTTTTAAGGCGCGGAGCGAACAGGCAAAAAGGCATAGAATACCCAAACCCCTATTGGGGCTACGGCACACTCTGCCTTAGAAACTCCATGATGGCGCTTATTCAAAGTTAGAAAGGGGCGAGCGCTTTGGAAGATACCTTAGGCATTAATAAAACTCAGTCAGCGCTCCTAAAGATGCCGCTGCATGAGTTTATTAACCTGCCGAATGTTACAAGCTTCCACGTGCCTGACAGCGCGCGTCTAAGAAACTTCGCAAATAACAACCCCTATATGCGCATAGGCACAGTGCTCCCAGGAGGATATGTCGTAGGCTATGTGTTTGAGGATAAGCTTGAGCAGTTAGTTTTAGGTCTTGAGGAAAGCTTTATTGATATCCGCCCAACAGTATTTGCACTGCTTGACAGGCAGAGCTTGGAGAGCACATCAATTTTGCAGGTGCATCAGCTGCCAAACATAAATTTAAGGGGAAAGGGCGTTTTGCTCGGCTTTGTGGATACTGGTATAGACTACACCCACCCCGCGTTTTTGTATGAGGATGGCACGAGCAAAATTCAATATATCTGGGATCAAACAATCTTAGGGAACTTCCCGGAGGATATGCAGTTTGGCTCAGTCTATTCTCAGGCGCAAATTAACGAAGCTCTGTCTTCAGATAACCCTCTTTCTATAGTACCCGAGCAGGATACAAACGGGCATGGCACGTTTTTAGCTTCTGTTGCAGGAGGGAGGGAAAACAACGACTTTTTAGGAGCAGCGCCTGATTCTGAAATTATCGCTGTAAAGCTAAAGCCTGCAAGTGAGTTTAGGCTAAGCTATACTGTTGCGCCGCCGGGCACAACGGATGTTTTTGCAAGCGATAAAATAATGCTTGGCATAAAGTTTATTTTAGATAAGGCGGATGAGCTTAAACGCCCTGTCGCAATTTGCATTGGGCTTGGCTCAAACTTTGGCGGCCATGCAGGTCTTTCGATTATTGAAGATTATATTACTTATTTAAGCAGCAGGCGGGGGGTTGTAATTTGCACAGCAGCTGGCAATGAGGCAAACGCCCGCCACCATACGAGCGGGAAAATATCTGCTTTAGGCGAGACGAAGGCAGTAGAAGTTTTAGTAGGCGAAAATGTAGGAGCGTTTGCAGCTTATATTTGGAACTCCCCTCTTGATAGTATTTCTGCTTCAGTTGAATCCCCGACTGGGCAGGTAATCCGAAAGATTCCGTTTCAGGCGAATACTGTAGTCCAAAAAACCTTTGTGCTTGAAAAATCATTTGTAACAGTAGCGTACCTCCTTATAAGAGACCATCTCATTTTTGTGCAGGTAAATGAGCCGACGCCAGGAATATGGCGGATTATCTTACATGGCGATGCCATAAGCAACGGCGACTATCATGCGTGGCTCCCAATAACCGGGTTAATAAGCCCTAATGTCGAATATGTAAGCCCAAACCCGTTTAACACTGTTGTCGTTCCTTCAACTGCAGTAGGGGCAATAGTATGCGGCGCCTACAACAGCCT
>JAKJBL010000099.1 GCA_022707005.1 Bacillota bacterium
GGCAAGAACATGGGACAAATCAGCGGAAAGCGCATTTACGAGTGGTTTTTGCCGCATGCGCAAATCCGCGGGTTTTTCTGCGCTACATGGAATTATCCAGGCTCTGCCGTATTTTTGGGCACAGGGTATACGGTTATCAAAAAGCAGTCTTTGCACCTGCCGGAGGGATACACCCCACTTTTCGGAAGCCTCAAAAGCCGACATGTATTCCATCCCAAAGTTGTCCTTTCATGTGAAATGACAGCTTTATTGTAGTCGCCCAAACGACGTTTATCAATATAAACTATATACTTTTTCGGACAAAAAAAGTATGCTATAAGCCCAAAAATGCATCTTAGAAAAGCAGTCCTTTCCTTTGCAATATTTGCGGGTTATTCAACAGCTGTTATAAAACCATTTTTAAAAGCATCAGGAAACATAAACATTTTTTCAGCTTTGCCAAAGGCAATAATAATCTTTTTATCGCGCTTATCCTCAAGAAGCTTAACAACTCTGCCTTTGCCAAAGGTTTTATGCGTGACTATTAGGCCGGGCTTAACGAATGAGTAATCATCATTTAGCTTTGAAGAAGCACAGCTTGTTTGCGTCTTAGCAACAGCGGAATCTATTTTAGTTGGTTGTACAGGTGTAAGCTTAGTTTGCGAGGCGGGCTTTTGTGAAACAGGTGTTTTTTCATGCGGCGTATCGTCATCATCCTCATCGTCATCTTCTGTAATATCATAATCAATATCCGGCAAATCATCAAATGCTTGGGTGGCTTCTGATATGGAAATCTGCTGTGAGCCAAAAAGGCGGTCGTATTCCTCTCTAGTTAGAACGGTATCATAGCCGCCAACTGCTTTCCCTGCGTGTTTGTCAATACCCGTATACGAGAGGCTTGAATCTTCATACCGTTTAAATTTGTAAACCGCGTCGTTCATTAAACCATCGTTAAAAACACCGAGAGAAACGAGCAGTTCAAAGTCTTTTACATTCAATCCTGTTACTCGTTTGAACAACCCCTGTTCAAGCTGTGTAATAACATCTTTTAAGCTATATTCGCGAAAATCCGTTAAATACATAAAGATGGGGATACGCGTTGCAAACTTAATTAACTTTTCTTGGATATCCTTCCGCTTGGATTTGTATTCCTTTTCTGCTGCCGAAAGCTCCTTCTTTTCTTTGGGCGTAAGTTTTCCGCCCTTGGCTTTTGCTTTTTTCACTTTTTCGGAAGCTATGATAATCTCATTAATTTCGGTGTTCAGGCTGCGAAAGCCCTCAATGCTCATCAATGCCCGCATCGCGTCTTCATTAGCCATTAGGCGGGAGAGCGTTGCATTATCTACATTTACGAGCAAGGCGCTTTCCCAACGCTTGGCAAGGAGCGTTGCAGATGTGCCTGCCATTGCAATATCAAGCACATCGCTTGCGTTAATCTGCTTCATAGTGCTGCCATCGTAAGCTATTACAGGCAGGAAGTTGATAAATTCCGCAACTTTCTTTTCGGGGTTGCTTTCGTTTATATCTAACCTGCAGCTATAATCGGCAATTTGCCTAAGCGCACGGTCAAGCGCAAAATCAAATATATAGCACTCACGCTTCATAATTTCGCGTTTGCCCGCACCAACATCCACTTCCCACGGGCTTTGCACACGAAACGCTGCTTGGAAATATGTTTCGGGGCTTGACAGGTTGCGAAGAATAAAGATACCCGTCCATGGCTTAACTGTTACGCCTGTTGTGAGCTTGCCGCAGGTGAGCGTTATTGTTTTAGTTTTAAGCGGGTCTCCCATGGATTTTAGCACAGGTTTAAGCGCCTCAACGCCTATGCCTGCGCTAATGCCTGCGCAGACGTTTATTTTATAGTCACGGAAAAACGTGTTGTTTTTCTGCCGCAGTAAATTTTGCATGGCAAAACAGGAAGCCACATTCGGCAAGAACCATATCGTATGCGTTAAGATGGAAAGCAGTCGGGTGTTTGAGTAGGGCATTTGTGGTTTTTTTGCGCCGAGTTTTAAATCATCAGTCGTCGTGCCAAGGTAAGCACCGCGAATTAAATCAAGCCATTTCTGCACGTATTCCTCATGCTTAAACTTCGCCTTGTCGTTTTTACCCTCTGCACAAAAGAAATAGTTGAGGTCAAAGTCGTCAAACTCACCCTGCATAGCAATCTGCCGTATGCTGTCCGGAACTTTATATGTCATCATCACCATGCGCGGCAGAGCTTCGTATGGGTTCTCTGGCGGTTCAAGCCAGTTTTCCTTAGCACGCTGTTCATCCGTGTATGTCCAGCTAAAGATTTGTTCTTCGATAAATTCGCCGGAATTTATTGCCCGAAACGGCGTGCCTGATAAATATAAATAACGCGAGGTCGTTATTGGCAGCCATGTTTCGTTTATGGCATTGCCTTCTTCATCCTTAGCGTATTTTTCAAAGTCTAGGGTTTCGTACTCGTCTTCATTTTCAAACTCAAATAGCTTTTTGGCATTTTCCCGCCATGCGCCGAAATGATATTCGTCAAAGATTACTAAATCCCAGTTAGTCGTATGTACCCACTCGTTTTTAGCTTTAATGCCGCCAGCATCATTTGTGCCAAGATAATCCTGAAACGAGCCAAAGCAGACGATGGGCCTTGATTTATCGGCGGTTTCCCATGTTAAAACCGTTGTGCGGCTTAAAAACTGCCAGCCCTCAAAATCAACATGGGTGTTCAAATCTTCCTCCCACGCGCTTTGTACAGCCGGCTTAAATGTTAAAACAAGTATCTTATTTAGCCCCATGCGCTTTGCAAGCTGATAAGCAGCAAAGGTTTTGCCAAAGCGCATCTTCGCGTTCCATAAAAACTTGCTTGAATGCGCGCCTTTTTCGCTTTCTATTGAGTTAAAGTACCCAATAGTTTTGTTTAGCGCATCTAACTGCTCCGGGCGCATGGCAAAATCGTGGGTTCGGTTTTCGATATTTTCAACGCCATCGCGGACTGCGATATATGCAGCCTTTAAATCTTTTACTGTACAGCGGAACCACTCTCCACCCTCATTAGAAAAACCGCGCTTTTCAAGGGCGCGGTGAACATCATGGTCTAAAAAATTGCAGCCATCGGAATACATGGCGGTTTCTGAAAAAACAATGCGGTAAGGAAGCTTCCCATCCGGACGCTTTGTGGGATATTGCTGAGCTACGCGCTGCTCAACGCCGATTGTCGTATAGCCGACTTTGAGCAAGCCCCGGTATTCGGGGTTACTGTCCTCGTAGGCATATATCATTGGTTGAGAATCAGGACGGAGCGGAAAAAATTCTTTACTCATTACCCTCAACCTCCGTTATTTCATTCTCCTGCTCGTAGTAGTAAGAATAGTCCACACCCTTCATAAACATTTCGCGGTCATGTATCTTGTCTGTCAAAGCAGGAAATAGCAATGCCTTTATTGGCGCTGCATTAACTACGCTCTGTTCCATTGCGCTAAGATATGCTTTCTTGCCGATGAGGCTCCAATCAACACAAAGCTGCAAGTTCTTTTTTAAAAGCAAGTCGAGCCAAATGCGCATGCTTCTTCCGTTACCCTCCATAAACGGGTGTGCAACATTCATTTCCACATATTTATCTACAATTTCATCGAAACTGCTTTCGGGCATATTTTCAATGGTTTTAAGCGTTCCCGGCAAGAATTGTGCAGGAGCAAAGCGGAAGCCGCCCTTTGCAATGCCGCCAAACAGGTAAGCGTGGATTTGTTGCAAGCCGTTCACAGTGCCGACATCCAGAGTGTTGTATAATGAACTATCAAACAACGCATAAGCTTTGGTTTTGCTTTTCCCATCAATGGTTTCATCACTATATGTGAACCATTTGATAAACGCAGCCGTTTTTTTACTCGGCACATTTTCAACAAGGGTAATAATGTCATCTTGAAGCAAGCAGTCGGTTGCATACTTTTTACCGTCACGCGCTGTCAGTTTCAGTTGGCTACAGTTTGTAGTCAACTGCGGAATT
>JAKJBL010000009.1:0-18520 GCA_022707005.1 Bacillota bacterium
TTTTGGCAAACGAGATATACAATTATTATCGGTACGACAGTAAGCACAATACTTGCCATCATCGGCCCCATTTCCACCCTTCCATAGCTGCCGCGGAAGTATTGAATGAGCATTGGTATAGTCATATACTTTTTTATATCAAGTACAAGGTAAGGCAGAAGATAATCGTTCCATATCCACATAGTTTCCAGGATACCCACAGAAATCAGCGTTGGCCTTAAAATCGGCAGCACAATCCTAAAAAACGTTTGGATTGGGTTGCAGCCGTCTATCATAGCAGCTTCTTCAATTTCGAGCGGGATTGCCTTAACAAAGCCAGCGAACATAAACACAGCAAGCCCCGCGCCAAAGCCGAGATAAATTATGCAGATATTAAAGGGCGTGTTGAGCCGTAACGCATCTGCAGTTTGCGAGAGAGTAAACATCACCATCTGAAACGGCACTACCATAGAAAACACACAAAGCAAGTATATAATGCGTGAAAATACGCCTTTTACACGCGTTATGAACCATGCGCACATAGAGCAGCAAAGCAAAATTAATACAACCGAAGAAACCGTAATTAATAGACTATAGCCAAAACTTTTTAAAAACCCCTGGGACTCTATTGCCTTAAGGTAATTAACCAACCCGTTGAAAGTTGCGGCAGTCGGAAGTTCAAAGGTAGAAGCCGTTGTAATTGCGCGTTCCTGCTTAAGAGAGTTAAGAACAATCATAATAATCGGGTAAACCCAGCCAAGAGAGAGTAGCGTCAAAAGAACAGTCCAACCCCAGCCTGAATGCTTCTTTCTAAATGTATTCATTATTGCTGCACCTCCTTAGCACGCGTAAGACGGAGCTGGATAAGCGCAATAATAACTACAAGCAGAAAAAACACCATTGCCTTGGCTTGCCCAATGCCCTTCCATTGCGCTCCTGCACGGGCATAAAAGCTGTTATATATATTCAGCGCAAGCATTTCGGAAGCATGCGCTGGTTCTCCGCCTGTTAGCGAAAGGTTTTGGTCAAATAGTTTAAAAGAGTTTGTTAGTGTTAGAAAAGTGCATATTGTTATTGAGGGCATGACCATAGGAATTTTTATTTTAAACAAAGTTTGCGCAGGTGTCGCGCCATCAATATGGGATGCTTCAAGGAGTTCTAAAGGTACGTTCTGCAGACCCGCCACATAAATAATCATCATATAGCCAATTTGCTGCCAACACATTAGAACTACAAGCCCCCAAAACCCATACCTTGCATCTAACGTAAGCAGCGGTTTTTCAAGCAGCATTAAAAGGCTGTTTAAGAGAGTCTGCCAGATATACCCGAGCACGATACCACCTATCAGGTTGGGCATGAAAAAAACCGTGCGAAACATATTGGTGCCGCGAATGCCGCGCGTTAGGAGCAGAGCAACAGCAAAAGCTAATACATTGATTAGTATTGTGGTAACAACGGTAAATAAAGCTGTAAACGCAAACGCTTGAGTGAATGTATTATCCAACCAAATCTTTGAATAGTTACCAAACCCGACCCATTGCGCATTATTAACGGTAGTAAATTTGCAAAATGACAGCCAAATGCCCTCAGCAAAAGGTATTACAAACCCAATAATAAACGCGCCAAGCGTTGGGAGCACGAAGAGCGGCCAGTACTTTTTAGTTGCTTTTTCCATTGGATCCCCCTCTCATGCTGCGAGAACCTGCATTGAAGTTTTAACGAAAGGGCAAACGGATATTGTTTCCGCTCACCCTTCCTTTTTTAGCTTATGGTAAAGCTATAACACTATTTTCGAAAAGGCAGGGGTCTTTTCCCTAAGCGCGGTTAAGGTTATATTCTGCTGCCCAGCCTTCAACAAATGCAGAGACAACCTTATCCCACTTGCCTGTGCCTGCAGCATAGGCTGTAAGCGCTGAACCAACACCGTTTTTCCATTCTTCGCTCGGCATTGTTGAGAAGCACCAAGCAACAGAGGTTTTCCCATTGGCAATGTACTCGCTTGCAATCGTCACGAACGGGTTTGCAGAAGGCTTAGCAGCCTTAAACGGACATACAAAGCCCATTTCATTTGCAAGAGCTGTTGTGCCGGTTTCTGAAGTAACAACCCAATTCATGAAATCAAGCGTAGCTTTGATGTTTTCTTCAGGGGCATTCTTGCTTACGCACCAGTAATTCTCAGACCCTGTGCAAAGCCCTTGGTTTTCTTCGCCTTCTGCGCCAATGTAGATAGGAATCATATATAGATTCTCATCACCGAGCGCTTTTACATCATTGTATGCCCATGTGCCATTTTGATAAAAGACAGCTTCATTATTAACAAATTCGCTGACTGCATCGTTTCCGGTCTTCGCTGCGAGCTCTTTTGGCGAGACAGTAGAATTATTGATGTAAAGGTCCCATATCGCCTTGTAATTATCAAGATAAGTGCCCTTAATTGCAGCTGTATCCCCGATATTGTCAGCCTTGTATTCATAGTATATGGGGAGATTCGCAAGGTGGGTTTTAAAGCGCCAGTCAGACGAAGGGTCCATACCTGCGCTTGAAAACGCTGAGAAGCCCAAGTCTGCTTTGCGGGCGGTTATATCTTCTGCAATAGATTTAAGGGATGCAAAATTTTTAATATCTGCAACCTTATACCCAGCCTTTTGGAGCAGAGCTGTGTTTGCAATTATACCATAGGTTTCAATAACATACGCAATGCCATAGACTGTGTTCCCTTCCTTAAGGGCAAAATCATCGCTTGTCAGTTCACCGTAGACTGCAGAGCCGGATAAATCATAGCAATAGTCCTTCCAGTTTGCAAGACCAACTGGGCCGTTAACCTGGAAAAGCGTTGGAGCTTCAGACTTAGCCATTTCACTTGTTAGTGTCGTTTCATATGTGCCGGACGCTGCTGTGACTACTGTAACAGGCACGCCTGTTTCAGCTGTATAAGCTGCGGCAAGGGCCTGCCACTGCTCATCCTGCTCAGGCTTGAAGTTGAGATAGTAAACAGAACCCTGCGCTTCAGGCGCTTTAGGGGGCTCCTCAGATGGAGTGCTTGGGCTTGCAGGAGGGGCTGTTGGCGGCGCCGGCGTTGCAGGCGTACAGCCAAATGCAAGGGCCATCATTGTTAGAGCGAGAAGGATTGCCATTGTCTTTTTCATTTATGCTTTCTCTCCTTATTTATATTCTGCGTGCTTTACACGCAATTTTATTAACGCTTTTATTATTTGGCAAAGCTTTCAATCATAATCACCCTAAGGGTCATTTGGCTTTAACAGCTCTATAACTGAGCCGCCTTCCCTAAGCCTTGTTTCCATGAAAACATGGGTGTTTTCTATCTCTGCTCCAAGCAGCCCCGCAAGAATATCTACGCTGCGCCTAGCTAAATCGTCAGCAGGCTGCTCAAGTGTTGTTAAAGTGGGAACACAATATTTTGATTGCTCAAGCCCATCAATCGCAATTATAGAAAGTTGATCAGGAACCTTTATGCCACTGTCAGCAGCAGCCTTTATTGCAGCTATTGCCATAGAATCAGATATCGCAAAAAGCGAAGTAGGGTTTGACCTTTCGAGCAGCGCCTTAGTTGCTGTATAAGCATCCGCCATTTCAAAACTGCCCGCACAGGCAACAAGGCTGTTATCGGGTTTGAGCCTGCCTTTTTCAAGTGCGCCAATATATCCTTCATAGCGGAGCTGGCTGATTGAACCGCCATCTGTACGCTCAATAAGCGCGCCAATTTTTCTGTGCCCATTTTCAATTAAATACTCGACAGCACGCCTTGCTTCTGCCATATCATCTATTGCAACCGAAGAATATCGGGTTTCATCAAGTGCGCCAAATGTATTTGTATAGGTGCAGCAAACAAAAGGAACATTAATTGCGGCAACTTCCATTGGTGAATAGTTAAATCTTCCGCCAAGGAGGATTATACCTTTCAGGCGTTTTTCGCGCTCAAGCTGTGCGGCAGCCTTAAGTTCATCCTCAGATGAGCTGATTTGGTGAAGAGCCATCGCGTACCCATAAGCGTCTATTGCATACTCCATAGTTTTAATAAGCATTGAAAAGAACGGATTAGTCAAACCGCGAACAACAACAGCTATTAAGTCGGATTCGCGAATGACAAGGCTGCGTGCGCTATTATTGGGCACAAAATGATTCTCGCGCATTATTTCAAGCACTTTTGTCCGCATGGTTTCGCTCACATCCGGATGGTTGTTAAGCACGCGCGAAACAGTACTTACGCTTGTTTCGCAAAGCCTTGCTATATCCTTAATAGTAAGGTGTTCCAATATCGACTCCTATTTCACTTGGCTGACTCTGTGCTGCTGGTAACGTTACTGGTAACGTTACCAAGTTACCCTATTATTATACTATCCGCATACGGACCTGTCAAGGCATGATGTCGTTATTAAGTGATAAGAGTTGTAGCGGCGTCAAACATATGTTACACATTTGTGCAGATTTAGATGACAGGCGAACCCCATTAATCCGGTTAAAGCGTACTTATGTCCTTTTTGCTACAATTTGCGTTATACGTAAGCGTAAATAAAAAAGTGCTGCATCATCTGCAATACTACAAATGATGCAACACTGATGGTGCCGGTGGTCGGACTCGAACCGACACGGTATCGCTACCAACGGATTTTGAGTCCGTCACGTCTGCCAATTCCATCACACCGGCTTGGTTACAAACGGTATTTTACCATAGAGAAACAGCGTTTGCAATGCTCAAAGCCTACGGGGCAAACCTTACCAAAGAGCAAAACAAGAAACATAGCAGTGATTAAAGCTTATTGCTTTAAGTGGCGAAAAAGCAGCAGATACTTTATCGCGCTTCGGGGATAGTCGGATTTAATTTCGTAATGAATGCCCTTATCTGTAGAAAACACCAATGTTCGCTGCCCATAAATCGCCATGTCGGTTATTTCGCCAAGCGGAAAACTATATTCGCCGCAAGTCAGCCTATCCTTAAACATATAAAGCGCATCTTTAGTAATCAGGGTGCTGCTGACTCCAGGGTCAACGCGGAACAAGCTTTGCTCAACATCGCTCACTATTGGCTCTTCGCCAGCTGCCTGTGCGCTATTAAGCAGCTCCTGCGTTTGCCAAACATCCCATTGAGTTATTGTAGAGAATTGTATACCGGTTCCTTCTAAGCAGCCATATTCGGTATAAACTGCTTGAAGCCCGCAGTCGCATTTTAACAGAGCATCCTTGCTGTGCAAAGTGCCTATTCTTTTGCAGGCAGGGCAAAGATATAGTGCGGTTTCAAGTTCCTCTGCAAGCCGTTTGCCAACAAACCGTACAGGGCTGCTCTCTTGGCGCTTATATGCATCCTCGTAGAGATCGTTTTTAATAATGGCATCTACCTCTGCAACAGTCATGCTTTTGAGCTGTTCAGCTGTATATACGCCTGCTGCATAACCGTACATCTTACCCCGCCGCAGGGTTGTGCTCCACCTCGGGGATGTAAAGTAGCCGCCTTCCAACTTAAAAGTAACCAGTGATACACCGCTTGCCTTAACTAGCTTCGCAGTTGATGGCAGAATATCGCATGTAAGGCCGTTAAAAGACCTATTGCCTTCTGCAAATATACAAATGTTGAAGCCTGCACGCAGTCGGCGCAGCACCTCCATGACAGTTCTTGCATCAGTTGTGCCTTTTAGACGTGCTATAGGTGAAAAGCACCAGTTCAAAAGCTTAGAGGCAGTACCCCACCTGTATATATGCTCGCTTGCCACAAAGTACATAAACTGCGGAAAGCTAATGCCGAGAAGTATAGGGTCATAGTCCGTATTATGGTTGCAAAGCACAAGGTAAGGGGGCTTAAGATTACAAGTAGGCTTATATTTAAAAGCAAATTTAAGTTTAAAAAATGGCGATAACACAAAGCGCAGTATCTTATAAATTAACACATGCCGATTATAATTCTTCATGGTATACCTAATGGAATTTTTTTATTTGATTGCAGAAGTAATCCCCACGCAGGTAATAAAGATATGTTAAATATTTATAAGCCCGTTACTCCTCCAAAATCAGCGATGGAGCCTGCTGGCTAAGCGAATTATGGCGCAGCTCATTTCTTAAGGCATCTACCAATGATATAAGCGTATTGTAAGGGCGCAAAGCTGCATTTCCCTTAGGAATATAGAGCTTTTCGTTATATAGGGGAACATACCCTTGGTACTGATTTATTGGGAAGTAATACTTTTGTTTGCTATCAGGGCTTGAGACTAAGAAAAACACATAAATATTATCTTCTATAAGCTCAGTTGGCAAAACCCCGCCCAATTCTTTTATTTGAAGTGTTGCAGAATCCAAAAGACCTGTTCCTCCCTGAGGGGGGGTATGGACAATTTCTATCATATCGCCGTATGCTAACACGCCTTTTATTGAGCCGTAAGCTTCAATTGTTACAATAGCTGCATCGCATTGCGCCTTTTCCATTGCGCCGCCGCTTTGCACAACAAAGTTCTGCTTGGTTGCCTGAACAGGAGAGGCTACCCTGCCGATAAAGATTTCTTCAGTAGCATTTGAAAGCTCAGCTAATGTATTGTAGTACAACGCTGCTGCAGGAGCGCTGACTATTGATGAGAGCTGTTTAAATTCGTCAAGCAGGACTTTTAGCGAAAGATGCCTGCCATTGTCGAGAATTAGTTCATCCCCAACAATAGGAATAGGCGCTTCGGATAAAAGCGAAAAACCTGAGACATCCTCAGCGTAGTGCACATCCTCACCCTGCGTTAGAAATAAAAGATATTCGCTACCCTCAGTAAGGCTTCCAACTGAATAATGAATAGGCTCGTCTGTTTTGTATTCGCCTGCAAATACGTTTTTTATCTCAAGATCATAACATTGTTCGCCTAAAGCATTTATATGGCTCCCGCTGCAAATGCCCGAGACAACTAAGCTTGAATTTCTATAATTTACTCTTAACCCTGTAAGCGCACGTTCTTCTTCTTCCTGCATTGAGGCGCCCACAGAAGTGACAGCAGTGCTTGAGCATGCGCCAAGAAACAAAGTTAGTATTACTATTACAAGAAGAATCTTTAATTTCACAGCTGTTCTCTCCAATGCAGTAAGACGCAAAAGCAGCCAGCTTTTATGTTAAGACGTCCAAGTGCGGCCTTGGTTGCAAAGTATTGCTAAGGAACAGAATAATTGTTCCGCTACATGTCCCGTCTGCCTAAAAGCGCGCGTGCCAGAGTCACGCCATCGATGTATTCGAGATTTCCTCCAATAGGCACTCCATGCGCTATACGCGTTATTCTGACGCCATAATCCTTCAACAAACGAGCTATATATACAGCCGTTGCTTCGCCTTCTACATCAGGGTTTGTGGCAAGCACAACTTCCCTTATACCGCCTTCTTTTACACGTTCTTCTAATTCTCTTATGCGCAGCTCATCCGGACCAATATTATCCATTGGCGAAAGCGCGCCTAAAAGAACATGATACCTGCCGTTAAATTCCCGTGCCTTTTCCATTGCGAGCACATCACGCGCATCCTGAACAACACAAATAATGCTATCATCGCGCTTGGGGTCTTTGCATATCGCACAAGGCGAGGTATCCGTATAGCTGCCGCAAACAGGGCAGTGGTGCACAAGTTTTCGCGCCAGCACGATAGCCTCCGCAAGCTCCATTGCCTGCGCTTCAGGCGCCCCTATAAGATAATATGCAAGCCTTTGCGCCGTTTTTGGGCCAACTCCCGGAAGCCGCGCTAACTGCGCACTTAAGCGCGAGATTGGCTCTGCAACTGGCACCATATCTAAAAGCCCAGCCCCATTCCGCCTGTGAGTCTGCCCATTTCCGTGCTTATTGTTTCTTCTGCAGAACGCAATGCCTCATTAACAGCAGCTTTTATAAGGTCTTCGAGCATTTCCACATCGTTTGGGTCTACGCAGGAAGGGTCAATTTCTATGCTTTTTATTTCTTTTCTGCCATATACAGTTGCCTTGACAACCCCTCCGGCTTGTGCGCTGAATTCTCTCTCGTTTAATTCTTCCTGTAAGCGGGCAACATCCTGCTGCATCTTTTGCGCCTGTTTAATCATTTGCTGCATATTCGCTCCACCCATTCCCGGGAACCCGCCCTTAGCCATATATACCTCCACATTTAGCTGCTCTGCCATTGCATTATACCATATTCAATGCAAAAGGTGCAAACCGCTGCTTATTACCAAAACACCTGGTTTCATATATAAACAAATCGATTAAGCCTTAAACTGCAAGCGCCTTGTAAGTTGTAGCCAGGCTTGCGAATATGATATACTCATGTAAGTCCAATTCATATTCGAAAGGCTCTAAAGCATGCCCAGACATTTCAAGCGTCCCCGCATAAAACGCCGTAAAACAAGCATTAAGGCTACAAACGCAGGGCCTATTTTAGCTCTCACAGGAACTATTCTGGGTATACTTTCTTTGATTTTTGTCTTAGTTTTTGTTGTGCTTCCATATTTGTTTCCTATTATTGGGCTGGACTATACCTTTCCCTGGCAGCCGACCCCAATACCTGAGCCCAGCGCAAAACCAATACCCACCCCCCACCCTATTACGCGAGTAGACCCAGTTGAAATCCAACATGAAATCGTCCTGACAGGTTATGATGAATACAGATGGTTTGCTGACCCCTATGTTCATGGCAATCAATTGGTTTTCACAGCAGGCAAACTCGTTGAAAGCGACATCCGCATGGATGCTCTGTTTAAATGGGATTTGGATACAGGCGAATATGAGAGAATAGATGCAAAACCTAAAAATCACAGCTTCTATTTCCCTGTTTTCAACGATTCATGGCTGGTCTATCTTGATGGCAAACCTGGTGGGGGAGGTATTATCCGGGCGGTTGAAACTAAGACAGGTGAAATTTCCGAAGTTAAAGAAGTCTTTGTCGGGCAGCCTAAATTCAGTATCGACGGCAATTTGCTTGCGTGGATTGAAAGAACAGGCAGCAGGATGGACAAGCTCTTTGTCTGTGACCTTAATACGCTCGAAACAACGGTTGTGCGCATGTTTTCAAACAGTTTTTATGGGCAATCCCTTGCCTCAATAAGCAAAGGTCAGTTAATCTACGCAGATATGGACCCTAATGCAACTGAAGCTGAACTAGACGCCCACATGACCAGCGCTATTTACAAAGTTACAGTGTCAAGCGGAACAACCAGCGTATTTTCACCGGGTACCTTTGTCCACGATCCACTCACAAACGGAAAGCATTGGGTTTGGCGCAACGGGCTTCATGGCGAGGGCGACAATTTATACTTTTCACAACAGGAAGCGCAGCCCAAAATGATTGCAGAAAGCATAGTAGATTACGGCTTGTCCGATACATTTGTCGCATATAGCAAAGACGAGTCAATATATGTGTACCTTTTTGACGGAGGCATCACTGCGCGCATTACACCTGAAGCAGAACGCGAAAGAACGCAGCTTCTTGGCGTCTCAGGCGGTGTCGTTGTCTGGATGGATGTAACTTCGCGCGAACGAGACATAATGAAATACGCAAAGGTTGATTAAGCATGTCCAAAAGCACACGCTCTCTATATGTATGCTGCGAATGCGGATACGAAAACCCTAAATGGCAGGGCAGATGCCCCGGTTGCGGCAGTTGGAACACAATGGAAGAAAGTGCAGCAGGCGTTTTTGCAAGCAAAGCAGCGCAGGCGCAGCCACTTTCACAAATCTCAACTGCCGCCGCATCGAGGTCAACAACAGGGATGGGTGAACTCGACAGGGTTCTTGGAGGAGGGCTTGTTCCGGGAATGGTCGTGCTCTTGGGCGGAGACCCAGGCATTGGCAAGTCTACCTTGCTTTTGCAGGTTACCGGGAATTTATCAAAATCAGCAAGCGTTCTTTATATTTCTGGAGAAGAGTCGCCTTCGCAAATAAAAATGCGCGCTGAGCGGCTCAATATTCATGATGAGGTTTTCTTGCTCACAGAAACAGATATGGCTTTAATTGAATCTGAGCTCGTAAGAATAAAGCCGGCATTTGCGGTTATTGATTCAATTCAAACTATGACTTGCGCAGAACTGCCCGGAAGTGCAGGGAGCATAAGCCAGGTGCGGGGCGCAACATCACTTCTTACAAAAATAGCAAAGCAGACAGGAACAGTTATACTTATTGTTGGGCATGTCACAAAAGATGGCGCAATTGCCGGGCCAAGAACCCTTGAACACATGGTTGACGCAGTGCTTTATTTCGAGGGAGAAAGGCATGCGGATTTTAGGCTGTTGCGAGCTGTAAAAAACCGTTTCGGCGCTACAAACGAAGTCGGCGTTTTCGAAATGCGCGATGATGGCATGCATCCGGTCAAAGACCCGTCAAGGCTATTTCTTTCTGGCCGGAATCTGGAAGGGTGCGCTGTGACATGTGTGCTTGAAGGCACACGTACTATGCTTATTGAAGTTCAATCGCTGCTTGCTCAAACCGCCTTCGGCTCACCAAGGCGAACAGCTGCAGGCGTTGATACAGGCAGGCTTGCGCTTTTGCTCGCAGTGCTCGAGAATAAAGCACAGCTTCGTTTATCTGATAAGGATGTTTACTTAAATGTTGTGGGAGGCTTGAGAATAGTCGAGCGTGCAGCTGATTTAGCGATTGCAATGTGCTTGGCCTCCTGCAGCAAGCAAGTGCCGATAAAGCAGAATACCGCAATAATAGGTGAAGTCGGTCTGACAGGCGAAATCCGAACAGTTTCTCAAATGGAAAAAAGAATTCGCGAATGTATTCGGCTTGGGTTTAGTAATATAATACTGCCCTCATGCGACTTAAAAAGCATTCAGGGCGCACAGCTAAGAAAAGCAGGTAATATTAAAGAGGCTGTCGCCCTGCTTTTGGACGGCCACAGCTAAGAAGCTTTAAGGTAGGTTCAGGTATTGAAGCGTCAGCTATTATTCAACAGATACAGCGCTTTAACTGCCATGCTGTTGGTATGCGCAGTTTATTTTTGCGCGTGTTTTTCTGTACCCGAACAACACCCCGAAATAGCTAAGGTTCAGGAGGCTTCCTCGCTTAACCTTCCACAACTGCATAAATATACGGAGATTCCGCAGGATGCATATTTTATCAGCCAACTGGCGGGCTCAAAAAAAGCGCTTTGCTCTATTATTTATGATGGCATTATGAATTTCGAGAGCGAAATCCGTTTTACTGAACCTGTCAAAGAAAACGAACTTAAAGAGCTGATGTGGCTTCTTAGTTATGATTGCCCTGAGCTATTTCAGTTTAGCGGAGAATATGCGTACTATGTCCGTGAAAGCGAAAAGGAACATGTGCTTTCAATTCAGCCGCATTATTTAATGACAAAAGCCGAGTATGAAGGAGCGGTTTTAAGTGTAGAAGAACTTATTTCGGCTTGGCTAAATGAAACGGCTTTAATGGATGACTATGCAAAAGAGCAGCTAATCTACGATAAGCTTATTGAAGTCTGTACTTATGAGGAGGATGGCAAACACTCTGGTACAGCATTTGGTGCGCTTATTGAAGGCAAGGCGCGGTGTGAGGGTTACAGCAAGGCAATGTGCTTAGCTTTGCGAAAGGCAAATATTGAGACTATGGTTTTAACAGGTTCAGCATGGGACAATAGAAAACCCAGAAGTATTAGGCAGGCGCATGCATGGAATGTTGCAAACATTAGTGGGAGCTATTATCATTTTGATGCAACTTGGGATGATAATGATCAATTTGGCACTTGTTATGCATATTTCAATGTAACTGATGATGTAATTGCTAAAAGCCGGGAACTTGATGAAGTTTACAACGGCTTCAACCTGCCTCCTGCTACCGAAATAACGCACAATTTCTTTACCCAGACAGGGCGCTACAATTATTATGGTGAAGATGTGTCACAACTGTTTCGTGAAGCGCTTGAAAGAGCATATACAAATAACAGCCCTTTGGTTTTGTTCAGGCTTGAAACCGACTCTCAGGCAGAATACTTTTCAGATAACTTAACAAAATGGATGAAAGAATGGTTTGAGCAAAAAAAGCTCTCTCGCGGCTCATATACCTTCAGCGTCTATCCGGACAGCAGGGTGTTCTGCATCTTTGATATTGAATACAGCAGCTTCAATGCAGCAATGCCCTGATTACAACAGCACTATTCCTGCCTGGGAGCATTCGTCCATAGTCCGTTCATCCCAAATTGAAGATTGCACCTCACCAATATGCGCCTTATTAAGAAGCAGCATGCACATGCGCGATTGGCCAATCCCGCCGCCAATTGATAAAGGCAGTTCATCCTTTAGTAAAAGCCGGTGAAAAAGCAGCTCCCGCCTTTCATTGCAGTTTGATAATGTCAGCTGCCTATCCAACGCTTTGCCATCAACCCTTATGCCCATTGAGGAAATTTCCATTGCGCAATCCAACAACGGATAGTAAAAAATGATGTCTCCGTTAAGCTCCCAGTCATCATAATCCGGCGCCCGCCCTGAATGAGGGCGCCCTGAACGCAGTTTGCCGCCGATTTTCATTATAAAGACAGTTCCATGTTCTTTTGCGTATAGATATTCGCGCTGTTCAGGCTCAACATCCGGGTAACAATCCTCAAGTTCCTGCGCAGTTATAAAGCTTACTTCTCTGCGTATGCTCATCCTGACTTGAGGATAGTGGGCAGAAACAGTATCAAGCGTATGGCATATACAGGTTACTATTGCCTGGACGGTTTGCTTTAGGTAATCAAGATTCCGTTCGCGTTTTGTTATTACCTTTTCCCAATCCCATTGGTCAACATATATTGAATGAAGATTGTCAAGGTCTTCATCGCGGCGAATAGCGTTCATATCCGTATATAAACCCTTGCCAGGTCGAAAGCTGTATCTATATAGGGCCATGCGCTTCCATTTGGCAAGAGAATGCACAACTTCCGCACAAATGTTCACAGCAGGCGTATCAAAGCTTACAGGGGGCTCTCTTCCGTTAAGGTTATCGTTTAAGCCAGTGGCAGGGTCAACAAAGAGAGGCGCTGAGACGCGTTTTAGGTTGAGCGCTGCTGCAAGTGTATCCTGAAAGCTGCGCTTAATAATGGCAATTGCATTTTGAGTCTGATATAGGGTAAGCGAAGGCTTATAGTTTTTGGGGATATAAATTGAATTCACTCAAACTCTCCTTGTATTGGCTGCTTTTAATACATTGTTGGAACAACTGTTAAGCGCCTAAACAACGCCTGTAAAGTTTAAAATAATTGCAACAGCCAGGCAAGCAGAAAGAGAAATAAGCAGCGCCTTACGCAAAACAGGAATCTTCCGGCCTGCGGACTTTTCAAAGTAATTTGGCGCAAATAGTGCAGCTACAGCCGCTATAATCAAGCTGATGCTGCCAAAAGTCTCAGTGTTGCCTAAAACAAAAATGCAGAACGCGCAAAACAGACCAAGACCTGTGCCGCCAAGCGCCTGCACAAGCCTCCAGTTTTTTTCGGGTAGCGCGGCTATTCTTTTTGCAAATGGGGTAAGGTTCTCGTCTTCCCCTTCGGCCTGTGCCCTTTCATGCCCCGGGAAATCTTGACTGCTCTGCTGCAATTTTGAGGCTTCAACATCATCGTCATTCTTCCCTGCTGTTGTTTTAGAATCAGAACTGTTCTTCAAAACCCTAAGCGACCTCCGTCTTGCTTTATCTTTTAACAAGCATACTAAATATGACTGTTCTACTGCATATCGTTCATTATCGCATATTCATTGCAGAACATGCAATTACAAAATATCAATAACACACTTTGGCTGTATAGGCCTTGTCTGAAGGCTGCTGTATGATAAATTTTATGAATTATACAACCTCTTCATATCCAGATGAGAATTGAACCAAAAATTATGCATTGTGCCAACTTATTATTGATAACACAAATCATCAACGCCTATTGATAAAAGATACTTTGTCAGCAGGCAGTTTCTGTTTTGCCATATAATCCATAAAGGGAATTAAGCGCGCATGTTTTAATCACGACTGCAAACCAGACCTCTTTTCGTCGGGAATTATGCTGTTTTTTGGCGAAAGCGGTTGGCCTGATTAGGTATATACAATATACAGCAATATCCAGCAATGTACAGTCTTAACTATTATTCCATATATATATATATATGAGTGCTAATCTTTCTTAAATTCCTTCGATAGTATTAGTATGAACAGACTTTAAAAGGCATTAAACAGGCTGCAGCCCAAGCTTTTGCATCGGGTCAGCATTCTTAGTGCAAAAAACAAGAAACAGGAGGTTTTAATGTGGCAAATATTCAGGCAGCGGAACAATTCAACGCAGAAGACGAAGATACTCTAAGAGGGAAATATCTCATTTTTACAGTGGGCAAGGAGCTCTACGGCATGGAAATAAGGAATATTACTGAGATTATCGGCATTCAGCCAATTACCGCAGTGCCGGAAATGCCCGAATATGTTAAAGGGCTTACTAACCTAAGGGGGAAGGTAATCCCAGTTATGGATGCAAGGCTGCGCTTTCAAAAGGAAGCAAAAGAGTATGACGACAGGACTTGTATTATAGTTGTTGAGAGCAAGAAACAAACGATTGGTCTTATAGTTGATAGTGTCTCAGAAGTGCTTGTTGTAAATGATGAAGACATCTCCCCCAACCCAGAGATTACAAAGACAGGCCATAAGTACATAAAAGGCATAGGAAAAACGGGCGGCAGCGTCAAATTGCTGCTCGATTGTGAAAGACTCGTCAGCGACGACATATTAGACGAGTCTGCGCCGACTGCTTAGCTAAATAAGCCTAAAATATAAGGCATCATTAGGCTGCAGTGTTTACTTTGGTTAAAGAGACCTTCTCTTTTTAAAATAGACTCTAAACAATAATATTTTAAAAACATCCTACTTGGAGGGTTTAAAGTGAAAAATCTAAATATTAGCACGAAACTTATTGTTGGCTTTCTTCTTGTGGCGTTAATTGCAGGCATTGTCGGAGCTGTTGGTTTGTTCAATATTAGAAGTTTAAACGATTCTGAAGAATTGCTTTATGAAGAAAATATGTTAGGCGTTGTCTATTCTGGTGATGCAAATATATACTATCAAAGACTTAGATACAACATGGCAGAAATGATTATCCTAAAAGACGGAACTAAAACAGGCGAATATGTTGAGAAGCTCAACAGCTTTATTGTCGGCATTGATGATAACCTAAAAGATTATGAAGACGGCATAATTACAGAAACAGACCGCAACCAGTTTGCACCGGTTCAAGCAGATTGGAATCAGTATAAGGCATATATGCAGCAGGTAATCCAATTAGCAGAAAAAGGGCAATATGATCAAGCAAAAAAGATGTTCCTTGAAGATGCAGATGAGATTACCGACTCTTTGATAGAGGGGTTCCTTTCGTTGTATGAATATAACACCGAAGGAGCAGAGGTAAGGTTTGCTGCAAATGCTGGGCGTGCAAAGACTGCAATTTTGATTATGAATATTTCAATATTTGCAGCAGTTGGAGTTGCAGTTGCACTTGGGTTATTTATTTCACGCTCAATCAGCAAACCACTAAAAATAATGGTAGAGGCTGCCAACAGTTTAGCTGGCGGCAATTTTGAAATCAGTGTTAAGGCTGATTCAAAAGACGAAACCGGCATGCTGGCCAAGAGTTTCATAAATATGGCAAGCACGCTAAAAGAGCTCATAGCAGACTTAAACTTTGCATTAGGCGCATTTGCAGAAGGGAATTTTGCAGTAGAGAGCCAGGCGCAGAAAAGTTATATAGGCGACTTTGCTCCGCTGTTAAGCTCCATCAATAAATTAAAAGAAAACCTTACTAATACCCTGATGCGTATCAACTCAGCTGCAGAACAGGTTGCAGCAGGCTCCAACCAGGTTTCGGATGGCGCACAGGCGCTTGCAGCAGGCTCAACTGAGCAGGCTTCATCAGTAGAAGAGCTTACAGTTTCAATTGGTAAAATTGCTGAACAAGCAGAAGACAGCTTGAAAAATGTTGTGACTACAAACCAAGATGTAGAGCAGGCAGGCAGAGATGTAAACGCAGGAAATGAGCGCATGGCAGAACTAAGCAAAGCAATGGCTGAAATAGGCGCAACTTCAAACCAAATTGCAAACATTACAAAAGTTATTGAAGATATTGCGTTCCAAACAAATATTTTAGCTCTTAACGCTGCAATAGAAGCAGCGCGCGCAGGAAGCGCAGGCAAGGGCTTTGCAGTTGTTGCAGATGAAGTGCGAAGCTTAGCTGCAAAATCCGCTGAAGCTGCAAAGCAAACGGCAGAGTTAATCCGCAATTCGGTTGAAGCCGTAGCAAAGGGCAACCAGCTTTCTAATGAAACGGTTAAGCTTCTTGAGGATGTTGGCAAGAGCGCTATGAGAGTTATTGAAGGGGTTGCAAAGATAGGCCAGGCATCTGCCGAGCAATCCCACGCGATTGAACAAATTAAACAGGGGCTTGACCAGGTTTCCGCAGTAATACAGACTAATGCAGCAACAGCAGAAGAAAACTCCGCAACAAGCGAAGAAATGGCAGCTCAGGCAGTCACTCTGCGTGAAGAAGTGGGCAAGTTCAAGCTCTCGGCTCGGGAAGCACGCTCTTCTGTGCATGCAGCCCTTGAACCCGAAAGAGCAAAGCTAAGCTCCCCTGAACTCGGAGCATTCAATGGTTTTGGCAAGTACTAAGGTTCTTATAAAAACAGGTTTATAACTGTGCGCTCGGGCGATATGTTAAAACAAACGCCCGGGCGCACTCCCCCCCCCTATATAGGGTTGATTAACTGTTTCCTTTGAATAATGCTTAATGGAGAAAATAAGCTTGGATCAAGATTCACTGCCCAATACAAGGATAAATACCTTGTTCAAATGGATAACGCATAGTTATTTACGAAGAGCAGCTATATCCGTCATAGTAATTCTACTATGCCTCATTATCAGCTTTTTCTATCTATTGTCATATAACTATATGGAAAACGTATACGAAGATGAAACACGTTCAGTTATTACAAGCCTTGAAAAGTCGTTCTTAAAGAATACTGTGGAAAATCTCATTCGTGAGATTGATTCAATGCGTGCAAACTCTTTAGCTCACTATAAAAATGTACTAAATTGGCGATATGAAGTAATTCAGTCAAAATCATATTCTTGTGAAGGTGCTCATAAAGGGTTAATTGCTGATTTTGGTTTAACGGTTGCTAAAGATGGAGCACCTGAAATGACTGTATTTATGTGGGCTCACAATGGCGATATACTTTTTGATTCCGACAGCTACTTTAACTATGATATTGAAACAACGCTTAATTCAATTAAGCCACGCATGGCACACTATCGCATAATCCAAAAAGATAACATATATTGCCTGATAGGTTTTAGCGAAGAATTCATCAATAGAGAAATTATAAGAGCAGTGGCAGAAAAGATAAAGTCCTTACAATTCGACAGGGGTTCCTATATATGGGTTAACGAAGTCTTAAATTACGATGGTGGAGATGGATATGCAATCAGGCGCATTCACCCGAACCTTCCGGAAACCGAAGGAATGCTCCTTTCAACCAAAATGGCTGATATAGCCGGCAACCTTCCGTATTTAGAAGAACTCGAAGGCGTAAAGGCAAATGGCGAAGTTTACTTCAGTTACTTTTTTAAAGAATTGGAAAGCGATAAGGTTTCAGAGAAATTTACATACGCAAAGCTTTATAAAGATTTTAATTGGATTATTGCAATGGGTATTCATAACAATGAGCTCAATTACCATATTAATCTAAGCCGTGAAAAAAGCAGAACCGTTGCTTTTAAAAGGACTTTACTGCTGCTTATTTTTATGATTGTTGTTGTTTTAGGCAGCGTCATACTGATTATTTCAATTGAACGGTGGCGCAAACGCCAACTTGAAGCAGAGTTGGAATACGATACCCTTACTAATGTAAAAAGCCGCAGGTTTGGTATCCAATACTTAACGAATGCCTTTGTTAAATACAAATCAAACAACAAGAAGGAAGGTATTGCGATAATGGTTTTTGATATAGATAATTTTAAGGAAATTAACGATAAATACGGGCATGCTCAAGGAGATTGCATCCTTAAAAAAGCGGCTTCTGTTCTAACTAATACAATTCGCAGTACAGACGAAGTATTTCGTTGGGGCGGCGACGAATTTGTGGGGGTCTTCTATGGGTTAAGCGAAGACTTGGCACCCAGCCTTGCAAATAAGATTATTAATGCAATAAGCTGCCTCGAATTTGAGCTTGAGGGAAACACCGTTCGCACAAGCTTATCAATAGGTATTTCTCATTTTAAAGATAGCGACATAGATATCTCGCAAGCCATACAAAGAGCGGACAAAGCAATGTATCATTCAAAAGCGTCCGGCGGAAATACGATGACATATTATAGCGATTTATAGGTAAAATGATAGATTTCTGGCGTATAGTAGTATATATTATATAGAATACAGATGGTTGATTACCGCAACTTGTAGCAATTTATTACAACGTGATGCAATAAACAGGGTTTACTTATGCAGGTTGGCTAACTCACAAGAATAAGAGGGTTTGTCAAATGGAAATGCACAACAAAAGCATACCTGTATCAAAGTCAATAAATACGCGGGTACGCAAGCTATACATAGC
>JAKJBL010000009.1:18530-21900 GCA_022707005.1 Bacillota bacterium
CTGCTAAGCTTGGTTTACTTGGCCTTTTCGTGGGTGAATTATTACAAAGCGCATGCAGCTGAAGCGACAAAGCTGGCGCATACTATAAGCGCCTTATTGCCAAAAGGACATATTAAAAGCCTTGAAACTAATGGCAAAGATACACCTGAGCATGCTATGCTTAAGCAAATGCTCGTTCGTTTGGTTGAGTCGCTCGATTCAGTTCAATATGCGTTTCTTATAGGGGAAAGTGACGAAAGATTATACCTGCTTGTAGATTCAAACATAGGAGAAAACCCAGACTTCTCACCGCTTAACCAAGTAGACAACATCGAAGCAGGTTTAAACAAACTAAAATCTGATGAGAGCATGCTGACACGCTCTGTTAGCAATGCCTGGGGCAAATGGATTAGGCTGTTTCTACCAATAATAGACCCAACTAACCAAGAACGCCTCGCTTACCTTGGCGTAAGCTATTCTTTTAATGAGTGGGAAGCAGCTTTGTGCAAAGCAATGCTCCCAAATATACTTATAGCTTTGTACAGCATAGTTTTATTAACTGCCTTAGCGTGGATATGGACTAAGCATATTGCATTTAAAAGCAGCAGCAGAACTATAGCCTTGCAAGAAGAGCTCTACCGTAACCTATTTGAAAACGCGCCAATCGGCATAATACTTTCAAGTTATAATAAGATTGAAAACAAGTTTAAAGATCTTAATATTAACCCTGCGGCCTCACGCATCTATGGGCGGGATTTTGATGAATTTTTAAAGATAGGGTGGAAAGAAAGAGGAGATAAACGAATACACAATAGAAAAACGGATACAAAAACCTGATGGCACATACATTTGGGTAAGTGTAAAAGTCTCATCATATATAGATAAAACTGACGACGAATTTATTTACCTATGTTTACTCGAAGATATATCTGCGCATAAGGAGGCTATAGATGCGCTTAGAGAGAGCGAACGCAGCAAATCAGTGCTTTTAAAGCATTTACCAGGGATGGCTTATCGTTCGCGTTATGATAGGGATTGGACTATGGAATTTGTTTCGGAAGGTTCATTAGCTCTAACAGGCTATGCGCCGGAGAGTTTGGTTATGAACAAGGAATTATCATATAACGACCTTGTGGTTGAGCAGTATCGAGAGTTGTTATGGAACAAATGGACAAAATGCTTAGAAGAAAACAAAATGTTTCACCTTGTATATGAAATTAAAACAAAAGCCTCAGGCCGCAAATGGGTGCAGGAAATGGGTCAGGGGATTTTTGCAGATGACGGGAGCATTGCTGCGCTTGAAGGTATTGTTTTTGATATTACCGAACAAAAAGAGAGCGAGAACAGAATTGCATATTTAAAAGATAGGGATGTATTAACCGAAACATATAATCGAGCATATCTTGATAATTGCACTAACCAAATCTTTAGTGCCGAAAACTGGCCTATTTCTATTGCAATTTGCGATATTAACGGCTTAAAAATGATAAATGATACTTACGGCCATTCTGAAGGGGATAGAGTAATAGTAGAAGTAGCAACTCTGCTTAAAGCCTTTTGCCAAGAAGAATATGTGCTTGGAAGAACAGGTGGGGGCGAGTTTACGGTATTTATGCCGCATGTAAGCAGCGAAGAAGTCCATAAGTGGAAAGAAGATATCCAGCGTGCAGTATATGGTTTTAACCAGGCAAAAACTCGCTTCATTTATGATTTAAGCATCTCTATAGGCCACAGCACGATTGATAAAACGCATCAAAGCATTGACACAGCCCTAAAGATTGCAAATGAGTATCTAAAACACAGGAAGCTTTTAACTCAGAGCAGTTCGCACCACTCTATTCTTAGCTCAATTATGGCAACGCTTTATGCAAAGAGTCAGGAAACCGAAGAACATGGCAAACGATTGGGAGTGCTTACACGCTTAATTGGGCAGCGCTTAGGCCTTGGCCAAAAGGAGCTGGATGACCTTGAACTGCTTTCAATGCTGCATGATTTGGGCAAGATAGGCGTTGATGACAGCATTTTGAACAAGCCGGACAAGCTAAGCCCGTTTGAATGGGAGCAAATGAAGAAACACCCCGAAATCGGGTATAGAATTGCAATGTCTTCCCCGGAATTGGAGCATATAGCAGAATACATTCTGTACCATCATGAGCGTTGGGATGGAGCGGGTTATCCTTCAGGCTTAAAAGGCGAGGAAATACCCTTGCCTTCAAGAATCCTTGCAGTTGCAGATGCTTTTGATGCAATGACGGAAGATAGAATATATCAAAACACAATGTCTGTTGAAGAGGCACTCGAGGAAATTAAAAAATGCTCAGGCACTCAACTTGACCCATATATTGCTCATGTCTTCGTTGAATTGATTCTTGAGCAAGCAAAAGATTGTCCTTGAGTTTATTAGAGTTGAACGGGCAGGAACAACGATTTTTGTTTTTTTTGGGGGTAGCAATCAGCGCAAGCAGATAATCTCCCAGCCAACGCTCGCCCTTAGTAACGCAAATCTGCCAAATGCAGCAGTCCAAGCTGCGATGCGCCAGTGCAGCTTTGAAAGCACACAGCACTACATACACCCCGACACTGTCATAGCAAGAAACGCAATTGATAGCGCCAGCCGTGATATTACATAAAACCCCTTAAGGGAAACTGGTAGAAAAACGCAGCAAGAAATGATACAATATAATGAACATAAAAGCAACTTTTCATAGAACACCTGCCCCCTATTGCCGACATACTACCAACATCAGGGTTATGCCTGCATAAAGGTGCCCTAAATTGAGCATCTTTTTCAAACAGCTATATTTCTATAAAAAGCAGGTACTTAATGGATTTTAGACAATTGCAAGTCTATATAAAAAGTACTGTAGAGGGCTATGCTGACCTCGTAATTAAGAATGCCCGTATAGTCAATATGTTCACCCTCGAATTGCTCACAGGTGATATAGCAATTAAAGGCGGAAGAATACTCGGCATCTGCGGCAGCTATCGCGGGGTTTGTGAAATTGATGCACAAGGCGCGTATGCCTGCCCCGGGTTTATCGACTCACATGTTCATATTGAGAGCTCAATGGCAACACCTGTCGGGTTTGCGAGAACTGTTTTGCCCCATGGTACAACTGCTGTAATAGCAGACCCGCATGAAATAGCGAATGTTGCAGGCATTGAGGGCATTGCGTATATGCTCAAACAGGCTGAACATATTCCTTTAAAAATGTTTGTTATGCTGCCCTCCTGTGTTCCATGCGCGCCCTTTGAGCATAGCGGAGCAGTGCTTGAGTCAAAAGACCTTGCAGCCTTTTTAGAGCATCCGAATGTGCTTGGCTTAGGCGAGGTTATGAACTATACGGCTGTCTTAGAGTGTGAACCGAAGATTTTAGAAAAACTGCGGCGG
>JAKJBL010000009.1:21910-26330 GCA_022707005.1 Bacillota bacterium
TTAACAGGCAACAAGCTTAACGCCTATCGTCTTGCAGGCCCTTCAACAGACCATGAATGCTCTACTTATGATGAAATGCTTGAAAAGCTCCGCGCTGGGATGCATATTCAGCTTCGGATGGGTTCTGCAGCGCATGGGATAGAGACCATTCTGCGCCGTATCGCATACGAGGAACTGCCAACAGATAATATTTCGTTTTGTACGGATGACAAGCACCTCGAAGATATCCGAAGCAGCGGGCATATCAATTATATCTTAAAAAGAGCAGTAGCAGCCGGCATAGGGCCGCTCGAAGCAGTAAGAATGGCTACGTGGAATGCTGCGCGCCACTATAAGCTGCGCCATTTTGGAGCGCTTGCACCGGGGTATAGAGCTGACATTGTACTTTTGCCGGAACTCGAAACCTTTGAACCCTTAAATGTGATTGTTGGCGGCAAGGTTTACGATGATGCACCTATCTCTGCACCACCACCTCCTCTTTCTGTGCTAAACAGCGTACATATTAAAGCTATAACAGCGGATAGTTTTAAGCTGAAGATTCAAGGGAAGTCCCCGGTAATTGAACTTATACCCAACCAACTTATAACAAAGCTGAGCATGCGTGAAGTGCCCAGACTTAATGGTTTGTTCCAAAGCGGCTGGGGCTTATGTAAGCTCGCAGTAATTGAAAGACACCATAAAACAGGCCATCTCGGCCTTGGAATACTCAGCGGCTTAGGGCTTGTTGGGGGTGCGATTGCATCAACTGTTGCACATGATTCGCATAACTTAATTGTTGCGGGCGATAACGACAGAGATATGCTGCTTGCTGTTAACGCGCTAGAGCTTTCTGGAGGCGGCTATGTCGCAGTACGAAACGGCGAAGTGCGCGCGCTGCTGCCGCTCCCAATAGCAGGGTTAATGACAGATGCGCCGCTTGATGAAATTCTATCTGCCCAGAGGGAATTGCTTTTTGAAGCTAAGTCACTGGGTATTTTGAGCGAAGCTGACCCGTTTATAACGCTTTCTTTTCTCGCGCTTCCTGTAATCCCTGAAGGAAGGCTCACTGAGCGCGGTGTTTTCCAGGTTTTTGAGCAACGCTTTGTGTAGCGATAAGGCTGTTTGCGCTATGGTTACAGATTTAATGATATGTTATAATTATCACAAATAATATACTAACTTTAGGAGGACTGGCATGCGGTATGATTCTTTGTCAAAGCAAGAGCTTGAGCAGCTTTATAAGCAGGAGCAAAATGCGTATGCTGACTGCAAATCAAAGGGTTTAAAACTTGATATCTCTCGCGGAAAACCCGGCCGCGAGCAGCTTGACCTCTCCCTGGAGCTTTTGAACAATCTAAAAAGTGCTGAAGATTGCATTGCGGATGGGTTCGATGTTCGAAACTATGGGCTTCTTGACGGTATACCAGCCTGTAAAAGACTGTTTGCAGAGATTCTAAATATCGATGAGTCGCAAATCTTCCTTGGCGGCAATGCCAGCCTGCAGCTAATGTACGATACTCTGGCAAAAGCCTACACACATGGTCTGCTGCACAGCCCAAAGCCATGGAGTCAGCTTGATAAGGTAAAATTCCTATGCCCGGTTCCGGGGTATGACAGGCATTTTGGCATATCTGAAACATTTAATATGGAAATGATCTCAATAAAAATGAATGACGACGGACCTGACATTGAGGCAATTGAAGAAGCAGTTAAAGATCCAAGCGTTAAAGGTATTTGGTGCGTGCCGAAGTTTTCCAACCCTCAGGGAGTCGTTTATTCGGAGGCTGTAATTAAGCGGCTTGCCGCACTCCGCCCTGCGGCGCCTGATTTTATAATAATGTGGGACAATGCATACTGCATACATGAATTTGATGGTCCATATACGCCAATAGCTGAAATACTTGCTTTATCTGCAAGCTTTGGCAACCCGGATATGGTCTTTGAATTTGCATCGACTTCAAAAATCACAATGCCTGGAGCAGGAGTTGCAGTTATTGCCTCGAGCAAGGCGAATATAACTTATATGAAAAAACTTCTCTCTCTTCAAACCATTAGCTACGATAAAGTAAACCAGCTCAGGCATGTACGTTTCCTTAAGGATATGAAAAATTCGCTTGCGCATATGCAAAAACATGCCGCCATCCTTAAGCCAAGGTTTGAAGCAGTACTTGGCGCACTAAGCAAAGAAATTGAACCTTTAGGCATAGCTTCATGGAATCACCCCAAAGGAGGCTATTTTGTCAGTTTAGATACCCTTCCAGGCTGCGCTAAAAGGACATACGAGCTCTGCCTTGGAGCAGGCCTTGTGATGACAACTGCAGGCGCAACTCACCCTTATGGCCTTGACCCGGAGGACAAAAATATCCGTATTGCTCCAAGCTATCCGCCAATAAAAGAACTTGAGCAGGCAATTGAGGTGTTCTGCGTTTGCCTTAAACTTGCAGCGCTTGAGAAGCTGCTCCAAAGCTAAGCAGTGGATAATTTAAAAAAAGAGGCTTTCGGAGCTAACACCGAAAGCCTTAATTTTCCCAATAGCTTTGTTAATACAGCTGTTTAAAGGTATTCCTTAGAGCTCAACACAGAGCTTAAGCACATTTGCTATAGGCGCATTTATCACAAGGTCAGCAAGGTCATCCATAGCAGTCGAGCTTTTATTTATAAGCACTATTTTGCAGCTTGCATTGTGCAGGAGCCCTGCAGCTGGATAAACAGACAGTGAAGTTCCGCCGACAATTAAAAGTTCTGCGCCTTTAACGCTAAGAATTGCGCTCTCAAGAACACTTGTGTTGAGCTGCTCGCCATAAAGGATAATATCCGGTCTTATTATGCCGCCGCATTCGCAGCGAGGAACTCCTTCTTGTTTAAGGATGTCGTTTATCGTGTATTTATGCTTGCAGTTTATACAGCTGTTGCTAAGCGAACTCCCATGCAGCTCAAGCACATTTTTGCTGCCTGCAAGCTGATGAAGTCCATCGATGTTTTGGGTAATGACTGCATCAAGTTTCCCCTGGCTTTCCAGCGCTGCAAGGGCGAAATGCGCAGCATTAGGCTTTGCGTGTTCATATAGGAGAAGCTCACGGTAGTAGCTGTAAAACAACTCTGGCTCAGCAGTAAAAAAGCCGTAGCTCAACAAGGTTTCAGGGGGATATCCATAGCGTTCGAGCGCTGAAAATATGCCTTTCTCGCTGCGAAAATCAGGGATGCCGCTCTCGGTGCTTACACCGGCGCCACCTAAAAATACAATATGCCTGCTTATATCCAACAGCGCTTTAAGCTTGGAAATTACGTGTTCCATGCCGCTTAACTAAAATCCGAAGAGGATACGGCTGTTTATATCGGATAAATCTTTACATCCTGTAAGAATCATAGCCTGCTTCAACTGTTCGGTATAAGTATCAATAATAAGCTTAACACCTTCAGCACTTCCCCCATAAACTCCCCAGCATAATGGTCTTCCAACAAGCACAGCTTTTGCGCCAAGAGCCAAATACTTTAGTACATCTACACCTGAGCGCACAGCCCCATCAGCAAGTATGACCATGTCATTACCAACCGCTTTTGCGATTTCCGGCAGAACCTCTGCAACACCAGGGGTACCATCGAGAACCCTGCCGCCATGATTGCTAACAACAATACAATCCACTCCAGCATCACGGCAGCGGAGCGCATCATCCGCAGTCATTATTCCTTTTATTATAAAAGGATTTGAGGGCATGAACGAACGGATTATTTTAAGCGCCTGCACAGATTTTGGGCCTACAGGATACCCTAGCGTCTTAAGATGCAAAATTCCAGCTCCGTCAAGATCCATTCCAAATGCAGTTGCGCCTGCGTCCTTTCCCCATTGAAAGCGAAGGCGCACATTCGCGTTGTCATAATGAGGCTTGCTGATTACAACACCTGTACCTGCCTCCTCTATTGCCTTGCAGCCATTCATGAAAAATTCTTCCCTTGCCGGGTCGCCTATCCAGCCAAGGCTGCCTGCCTGAGTTGTTCCCTTAAGCAAAGCGACCTCAAATTCCAAATCATCTATAGGCCCGCAATTGCTGTTTGGCCCTGCCATAGGTCCGTTCATTATTGGAGTGGCCAAGGAGGAGCCAAAAAACTCAAAATGTGTATCAGGGTCAATGCACTCGTGTACAACACGCATATTCAACCGTATGTCAGCAAGCGCATGTGAATTTGCAGTAAACGAAGAACCGGTAATTGCGCCGCCCATGCCTGGCATCTTCCCGGCACACGCCCTTCCGTCGCACACCTGGCAAAGGCTGCAAAAACCCTTCATGCGTTCGCGGGCTGTATCGAGCAAAATTTTCATATCCAATTTAGTCAGCACCTTTCAAATCAACTATACTTAAGTATAGTATAATTTTCAAAAACCAACAATGGTACTTAGGGTACAAGGTTCTACTCCAATTATCGTAACGGATTAGGACAAGCG